>JAPPBX010000015.1 GCA_026702755.1 Candidatus Poribacteria bacterium
GGTCATATTTTCTGATATAAATAACGAAATAATAATGACTTTATCTAACACTTTGGGATGGACGCGACTTTTTGCGAGACCTCTCGGATACATATTTCATAGCAGAGGCGGCGGAAGATGAGACGGGTTGCGCAAAAGGCTTGTGCGCACCCTAACAGGATGTGCTACAAAACGCTTTGGAAAGTTGGAAGAATAGAAGGTTGGGGAAGAGCGAATAGCGGAGAGCTCGACCCGGAGCATCTCAGGCAGAAACTCTGCATCCCGCTCGGATGTGCTGAGAATGTGCTTGCTGGTTTGGAGGAGAAGGGGATTATTGAAGACAACCGCGTGTTTTGATCTTCAACACCGCTCAACATAGGGGAAATCCGCAGAAACACCTACGGGAGCACGGACACCCTAAATTGACACTTATGGGTGCGGTTGGGAAACCGCACTGGATCGTGCTCAAGGTTTTATCTACTTGGTTAACCCCACAGAAAACTCTGGACTTCGCGAAACGCTAACTACAGCATCAGCATGCTCAAGCTGCTCGGCAACCTTGGGTGTACAGGTGATGAACAACATATTGAAGGCTGTGGGTTCCTCAATCTCGAAGACTTCGGCATCCAATCCGTGTGCCCTAATCCATGCCTTAATTTCATCCTTGCGTTTGACAGAATTTGCTTTTAACAATTTATACTTCTCTGCCCGATCAATTCCTGCCAATTCTTTGGAAGATGGCCTATTTACCCTCACCATAAATTGAAGCATGTTCGGGGGTGGAACCGAGTGAATAGTTGCAGTTCTATGTCTTTTTGTTCCCATTTTCTGTAAACCTCGCAAGTCCTGCTCCCACCCTATCTACTGGTGCGTGGAGAGGGAGAGCTATATACTAACCCAAGTTGCTACTAACGGATTTCGCACGCTTCAGAAAGGTTTTTCGTCTTTTTCCACACCCCAGAGGGGTGATATATCTATAGAGAATGGCGTATTTGTGCGATTGCACTCCAGCGGAGTGCTATGTGAATAAAAAGGTCGCAATTTGGGTTATATACTACCAATCGAAAAATAATAGAGGCTTTCTGTTAGGCGTACCGAACAACAAAAAATTTGCTATCTTTTCAAGGAATATCAGCCCCAGCGGGGCGATAGGTGTATAGAGACGCGCGCCTCCTAATCTTTAGCCCCAGAGGGGCGACAGGCGTAGAAATCCACTCATAAAAACAGAAGCAAAAGAATGATGCGAAAATTTACTTGTTAAGCTCCATGCGATGTTCTTCGTATATACTCACCAACAGCGAAATCTATAAGTTCCTGGACATGCCTTTGCTTTATAATAATACCAAGCCCAAGTATTTCTTTGATTCCAATCTGCGGGGTATTCGCTTGTAAGACTTGCAGCTTTGAATCGCGAATCATTGTTTGAGAAACAACACCTAGCAATGAATATCTACCATCCCAAGGAACAAAAACAGGACTCCCACTTGACCCGGGAAATATTTGTGCGTCAATAACAATTTGTCCCTTACCATTAAAGTCAACATCAGGCATTGATGCAATCCACCCTTTTCTAATCAGAGGTAAGTTATTCACAACATCGTAGCGATTGTCTGGATATCCTACAAATATAACATCATTTCCTGGAGTTACTTTTCCATAGTCTATTGGCGTTAGGAAATCGTCATTTAGGAATTTGTAAAAAGCATCTGCCTGTACAGTCCCGTAAGCATTAACACATGCCAAATCAATCTGTGGATCCGGATGTGAAAAATAATGATCTTCAAACCCAATCTGATCAAATTCAATTACATTTCCTAAGTCTGGAGAACCGTCGTCTCTCTGACGATTTAGGCTGACAGTCAACCTCCCTCTTGGATTAAGAAAAACATGTTTGTTTGATATCAACAATCTTAGTGAACGATTTGTCCCATCTTGTATAAGAGCATCATAGAAAAACCCTGTTCCAATGGAGCGCGCATTGGGTATTTCAACGCTAATTCTAGCAGCAACATAAAATATGTGATGCTCAAAAAATGTATTAGTCATTTGAGTTCCTAATTATAAAATTATATCATAAAAATAGATAAAGGTTATGAGGTAGGTTTTAGTTTGTTGCTAACCAGCACCTTCAACTTGAACGTTTTCAATTACTTGTATACCGAGGGTGTTCTTCATGGCTCTGAGCTCTTTAGACAACGAACCCTCAATAGCAAGCCGGGCATCAGCCTCGTAAGTTCCGCCCTCAAGGCTGCGGCAAGCTTTGAGAATCGCCCGATACTTTACACATTGGAAAATGCCGCGCCTGATGTCAGTTTCAGGTGATATATGGGATTTAACCTCTACTGCAATGCGGCATCGCTCACTCTGAAATAAGACATCAGGAATATCACCTGATGGTAACTGATACTCTGTTTTGCCAGGTGCTAATGACTTTTTTAGTCTAACTGCCTCTGGATGATGCGCTATATAGTTTTTGAATGGCTTATGTGCTTCACTCTCACGAGTCCTGCTACGATGATCTTCCGGTTGTTCGAGTCGTGGGTTTAGAGGCTCAGCGGGTGATAATCCGAATGCCTCAAGGACATCTAACCATTTTGGATAGCTGAAAACCTTTCCGAGCACTGCCTCAACAATTGCTTCTTTTTCCCGTGGGTCTGGTTTCCGTCCATAGAGGAAGTTAACACTTTCTCCCGGCATACCTGTCTCTTGATTTACTACAAGCCCTTGTATGGGTGGTACATCCTCTTGCCATCGTTTGCTCAGTTCTAAAGGTGTATCCCCAATACAACCAAGTGGGTGCCTCAGGGCTCGATGATGTAGCCCAAGCTCTTTCCCCAAATTTCCATGGGTAATCCTTTGACTTGCCATAGCTTGTCGTACAAGAATAGGTAATGTAACCCTTGCACGCTTTTGAGATAGGTTATCGCCAGACGGATCTTTCGTAAGTATAGGGCGATTTGTTGACATTTATTCCTCCTATCAAATGGTTAACTCTTAAGCATTAAGAGGTGTTTCGTTCAGTGTTAGAAAAGCTGCTACTTTCCATGAATCCGTTTATGGCACCCACCACACACCGCAGTCAGATCGCTAAGCCGTTCTCTGCCGACGCGTCTGTAAGTTTCGTGATGTACCTGTGTCGCGCGTCTGCCACACTTCCGACATTTATAGCCTGCACGCTTCATAATCGTCCGGCGTTTGGTCTGCCATCGTCTTGATTTTCGATATCTGCGATATGATTTCTTGTTCATTTTCTATCCTCAAAATGGGTTTTAAATTTTCAAGGACACTGTTGCCTTTACTTCTCAAAATTATAGCACATTTGATGAGGATATTCAAGGAAAACCGCGAGTATATACGCTACTCCCACAAGCACCATACAGATGTCGCCCCGCTGGGGCTAAAAATGAGGCAAGAACCCGCTGCTACACAGATACTGCCCCGCTGGGGCTAAGAATACCACACCATCAGAACCTCTTAAAATCCGCGCAATCTGCGTCATCCGCGACAATCCGCGATTCAGACAAAAATACATAGATACCGCCGCTACGGGGTTTTAAGTATAATCCTGCCAATCTTTGAATCCTGTAAATCCGGCTTCAGACAATTCCCAATCTCCACCAACTGATTACCCACCGCTGACTGTTGACCGCCGATAACGGACAATCAATCAAAAACTTGACACCAACCGAAACATCCGATACAATATGCCCATGCCACGAAAAAACAAGATACTCAACACCGGCGACATCGCACCACTATTCACGCTGCCATCACACCAACGCGAGGAAATATCGCTGGAAACGTACCGCGACGCGCAAAACCTTGTCCTAACCTTCTTCCGAGGGACATGGTGACCGAACAGTCGCCGCCAGTTGTCGGCAGTACAAGAAAATGTCGAAGCATACACAGAATACACAGCCACGCCGCTCGCCATCGCGGGACAGTGGCCCCGTGAACTCCGAGGCTACGCCGACAAAAACGGCATCACATTCCCGTTATTGGTGGACAAAACCCGAAGCGTCATCAAAAGTTATGGGGTCTACCACTGGCTGAGTTTAGAAGCTTACAACATCGCGCGTCCCGCAACATTCATCATTGACAAAACTGGGATTATCAGATATATGTATATCGGCACGCATCAATTTGATCTTGTGAAACAGGCGGAAGTCCTCGAATCACTGAAAGAGATTGCAGCACTTTAAAAATGATTTTGATTTCTGATTGAAATATGATATAATTTAAAAAACTTGGGTGTAGATAACGCATCGCTGTTTTCTTGGAATCGCTGGCGAGGTTTCAAACTTCGCCAGCGAGGAATTGTCGCAAATGGACGAAACACATATAGCCTTCATGCAACGCGCGCTGGATTTAGCACGGCAGGCGAAGGGGCGCACGAGTCCCAATCCGCTCGTCGGCGCGGTCATTGTAAAAGATGGAAAGGTTATCGGTGAAGGGTATCACAAGAAAGCGGGAACCGCACATGCAGAAGTCCATGCGCTGAACGCCGCAGGCGGAAACGCCAAAGATGCAACGCTTTACACGAACCTTGAGCCGTGTTGTCATTGGGGAAGGACACCACCCTGCACAGAGGCACTGATTCACGCAGGTATTGCTCACGTCTACATCGCAGAGGTCGATCTGAATCCGAGTGTCGCAGGCAAAGGCGTTCAACAACTTCAAAATGCGGGTATCAACGTCCATGTAGGTGTATGTGCACAAGAAGCATCAGACCTGAACGAGGTGCATCGGAAATACATTCAGACAGGCAAGCCGTTTGTTATCCTCAAAACAGCGATGAGCCTCGACGGAAAAATCGCCACTGCTTCTGGCGAATCGCAATGGATTACATCGGAGGCATCGCGACAGCGCGGACACGAAGTTCGGGACGCGGTGGATGCAATCCTTGTCGGTAGAGGCACAGTCGAACGTGACAATCCATCGCTAACGACACGACTTCACGATAGAAAAGGACAGGACGCGACCCGGATTGTGTTAGATTCACACGGGAGAATTTGCCCGGATGCCCGTATTTTCAATGCCGAAAGTGAGGCAGGCGTTATCATAGCAGCAACGGCAGAGGCACCCCCTGAAAACGTTAACGCTCTCGACAAGGCAGGTGCGGAAGTCATCACTGTTCCAACATCGCACGGGAACAGGGTCTGTTTTGAAAGTTTGATGAAGATACTGGGCAAACGTGAGATAACAAGTGTCCTGATAGAAGGCGGTGGTGAAATCAACGCATCGGCGATCGCTGCAGGGGTTGTGGACAAGGTTATGTGCTTCGTTGCCCCCAAACTCATCGGTGGGCAGAATGCGCCTGGACCGATCGGTGGTGTAGGCATCCGCAGTTTGGCTGACGCAGTAAACCTACGACGAATTAACGTCACACCGATACCTGAGCACGACCTTTTAATTGAAGGATATCTATAACATGTTTACTGGGATCGTTGAGGAGCTCGGAAAGATTCGGAGCATCCAAGTTAAATCTCAAGATGCGACGCTTGAAATTCAGGCGAGCGATGTGCTCAACGATGCGAAAGTCGGGGACAGCATTTCTGTTGACGGTGCCTGCCTCACAATCCGTTTTCTCACATCGGAAGCATTCATTGTCGATGCTTCCGCTGAGACCTTGCGCAGGACAACATTGGGAGAGCGGAAGGTCGGAGACCCCGTTAATTTAGAACGTTCACTCCGACTCAGCGATAGATTAGGTGGACATCTCGTACTGGGACACGTCGATGAGGTAGCAACAATCTGTGGGTGGAAAGACGAAGGCGACGCTTCTTTGATGCAGGTAACGATAAGCAGTGCCACCAAACCTTACATCGCATATAAAGGATCAGTTACCGTCGACGGGGTCAGTTTAACTGTATCAAACCTACACGCAGGTGCCTTTGAAGTTGCATTGATTCCACATACAAAGGACGTGACAACCCTCGGAACGAAACGCACCGGGGCAAAGGTTAACCTTGAGGTTGATATCGTTGCGCGTTATCTTGAAACGCTTCTCAGAAATACCGAGGAAAAGAGGGATTGGACTGACCAACCCTCTACCGAGACTCTTAATTTAAACTTTTTATCGAAACACGGCTATATTAGTTAATGGTTATCAGTTTTCAGTACGGTTTTTCTGCGAAAAAACCTTTCAGTTATCAGTTAAAGAGGTCTGCTGTGGCAGTAACAACATATTTACCTGCCACAAGAGAGTAACTGACGACTGACAACTGATAACTGACGACTCTAAAATGGTAGGCAAGAATGCCAAATAATTTTAACACCATTCCTGAAGCACTCTCTGCAATCCAAAACGGGGAAATGATCATCGTCGTTGATGAACCCGATCGCGAGAACGAAGGCGATCTCATCATGGCGGCTCAAAAGGTAACGGCAGAGACTATCAATTTCATGGCGAGATACGGTAGGGGTTTGATATGCCTACCGACCTGTTCAGAACGCCTTACCGAACTCGAACTCTACCCCATGGTCACGTCGAACACGGCGCAAATGCAGACTGCTTTCACGGTCACCATTGATGCCAAAGAGGTGACGACCGGTATTTCGGCACAGGAACGCGCCTACACGATCCAGAAATTCGTTGACCCTGAAGCCATCCCGTCAGACTTCGTCCGCCCCGGACATATTTTTCCCTTAGAAGCGAAACCGGGCGGTGTACTCCGGCGCGCCGGGCATACCGAAGCCACTGTTGATTTAGCACAGATGGCGGGACTCTATCCCGCGGGTGTCCTCTGTGAGATACTCAATGAAGATGGAAGCATGGCACGCGTCCCTGAGTTAATGGAGTTCGCCGCGCAACATCAACTCAAGATTATCACCATTGCCGACCTCATCGCATACCGCCGTGAGACAGAGACTTTGATTAAACGTGTCGCCACTGCCGACATTCCGACCGCGCACGGTGAGTTCAAACTTTACGCTTACGAAAGCACCGACACAGGTGGTGAAAGCGTTGAAGACGATAGAACACACATCGCACTCACAAAAGGCGACCTTACCGATGCAGCCCCTGTCTTAGTCCGTGTGCACTCGCAATGTCTCACCGGTGATGTTTTCGGCTCTCTCAGATGCGATTGCGGTGAACAACTCGAAATCGCCTTGCAAACCATTGAGAAGGAGGGTAGAGGCGTACTCGTCTATATGCGACAGGAAGGGAGAGGGATGGGACTCAAGGGGAAACTGCGGGCATATCAATTACAAGATAGCGATGGGTTGGACACCGTTGAGGCGAATGAACACCTCGGATTTCCTGCAGATTTGCGAGATTACGGGATCGGCGCGCAGATATTAGCCGACTTAGGTGTCCGAAAGATGCGATTGATGACGAACAATCCACAAAAGGTCACAGGACTGTCTGGACATGGACTTGAAATCGTCGAGCGCGTCCCTTTGCAAACCGAACCGAACGCCTTTAACCGCCGATATTTAGAAACAAAACGTTCTAAACTCGGTCATCTCCTCCTACATGAGGAATAAAGAATGGAGAGTTGACGGTTAACAGTTAACAGTTAAAAAAGGCATTCGGTTCATCAAAATCTCTCTTTAACCGACAACTGACAACTGACAACCGATAACTAATAAAAAACTATGCCAAACGTCTACGAAGGACATCTTCTCGGTGAAGGTCTCAGCTTCGGTATTGTTGTCAGTCGATTCAATAGTTTCGTTACCGAAAAACTCCTCGCTGGCGCGCAAGATGCCCTCAAACGGCACGGTGTCGATCTGGACGAGGTCGATATTTTTTGGACACCTGGTGCTTTTGAGATACCGGGAATCGCTAAACGCCTCGCAGAAAGCGGACGCTACGATGCTGTCATCTGCCTCGGCGCAGTGATCCGAGGTGCGACACCACATTTCGATTACGTCGCAGCCGAGAGTGCGAAGGGAATCGCCAACATATCATCAAGCACCAACATCCCCGTCATTTACGGCGTTATCACCACAGACACAATAGAACAAGCACTCGAACGCGCCGGTATAAAAGCCGGAAACAAAGGGGCTGAAGCTGCCGTTGCTGGCATTGAAACAGTCAACCTTTATAAAGCCGTCGAAAAAGTCATTACATGAGTTATCAGTTATCGGTTTGCCTCGCAGTGAGAGTTGTCAGTCACTCGTGTGTGTAGCATTGACAATCATTCGCAACGCACCCAATGATCTCTTAACTGAAAACTGGTAACTGAAAACTGACAACTATAAAAAAAATGATTGCAATTATAGATTACGAAGCAGGAAACCTTACAAGTGTCGCGCGTGCCTTGACACATCTCGGCTATAAAAACCAGATTACATCCACCGCTGAAACGATACTTACAGCCGACCGCGTTATCTTTCCCGGTGTCGGTGCCGCAAAAGCCACGATGCAAACCTTACACAAACGCGGGTTAAACCAAGTCCTCACAGACTTCTACCGCACCGGCAAACCGATGCTCGGCATCTGCATCGGAATTCAGATCCTCTTTGAACATAGCGAAGAAGAGGATGCCGAATGTCTGGGGCTTCTACGAGGACGTGTAAAGAAATATCCTACGGCTGGTTCAGAAAAACTAAAGGTCCCACAAATCGGTTGGAACGAAGTGTATCAGACAAAACCGCACGCAATCTTCAAAGACGTTCCGAATCCGGCACACTTCTATTTCGTCAATTCCTACTATCCTGAGCCAGAGAAAACGGACGTTGTAATCGGAAAGACGACGTACGGACTTGAGTTCTGTAGTGCGATTGCCCAAGACAACCTCATCGCGACACAGTTCCATCTCGAAAAGAGTGGGCGTGTCGGGCTAAAAATGCTTAATAATTTTCTGAGCCTTTGATTGTCAGTACTCAGTACTCGGTTATCAGTTAAGAGGCACTCTGAATAATCAAATCCTTCTTTAACTGAGTACTGATAACTGAAAACTGAGTACTAAAAAATGCTAACATTCTTTCTCGCACTTTTTGTGCTCCTCATCAACGTCAGCGCGCATCTGTTTCAGATGTCGGAATACTATCCAGCAATAAGCCACTGCTACTACGGGGTGATGATTCTCTCAGTCCTCTACATGAAACCTCGCGGACAGAATGTTTTGTTCGCTATTACGGCAGTAGCCAACTGGATTTATGTCTTCCGCTATCCGAATCAAGTCGAAAGCATCATCATCGCACTTCTCTATCCGTTTGTTGTATTCGGCGTTATCCGCGTCATTCGTCACTTCCACACGCAGCGACTGAGTGGTGCTGAAGAGATAGAGGAGATACACAGTGTCAATGCGAATTTAGAGAAACAGGTACGGGACATCTCGACGCTTTTTGAGGTAAGTAAAGCGGCAAACGCAAATCTTGAGTTAGAGGGATTATTTCAGCGCATCATTGAGATTCTGTCCAAGCGACTCGGCATATATCGCGGGGCTTTACACCTCTACGAAAACGGGGAGGTCATCACTGAGGTCGAAACCGTCTTGGGACTCACACCCGCCGAGATGAAACGGGGCACCGACAATCAGATGGAAGACATTCAGAAACAGGTACTCGCAACAGGTAAAGCGATCGGCGTTCCACAAACTCGGAACCCGCTCAGTTATGTTAAACTCTTTGAATCCGAACGCGTTGAATCCAAAGACAGAATCGCGTTCTGGTGTATCCCGATTGTTGTCGAAGAGAACGTCATCGGTACATTGACGATAGACAAAGCATCCGATGAATTTTCAGCAGAGGACGATCGGAGGCTCTTAACAATTATCGCCTCCACCATTGCACAAGGCGTTAAAATCCAACAGACAATCGACGCATTGGTTGAATCAGAACGGATGGCAACACTCGGAAGACTCGTCCGAACCATCGCACACGAGGTGCGAAACCCACTCGGCAGTATCCGGCTTGGCACACAACTGCTGCAAAGTTCAGACGTGGACGGATTTTCACAAGTTTCCGAAACCCCTTCTGAAAATGTCCAACTCTCTCAAGACGAGATTCAGGAATACACCGCAATCATTATCAAAGAGGTGGACAGGCTGAATCGGTTCATTGAGCAATTGTTGGCTTTCAGCAAACCCGCAATGCGTGCTGCAAAACGGACAGACATCCACCAACTCCTTGATAGCAGCCTCGCGATCTGCCGTCCGGAATTGGAGCATCAAGCCATCACGGTAATCACGCAATACGGCACTTGTCCAGAAGTCAATGTTAACGAAGACGGTATAACGCAGGTCATTCTCAACCTATTTTACAACGCCATTGAAGCGATGGATACAGAAGGAACGTTGACAATTCAGACAGAATATGTGCCAGAGACAGAAGTCGTCCTTATGCGTGTTCAGGATGACGGACCCGGGATTCCACCTGAAGATATACCGATGCTGTTCGATCCGTTTTACACCACCAAACAGAAAGGCACCGGGTTGGGACTCCACATCAGCCAAAGAATTCTTGCTGAACATCGGGGCAGCATTCAAGTTGATGAGAACCTCGAAGTCGGCACAGCGTTTGTCATGTCCCTCCCTGTGTATTAAGGAAAATTAAAAAAATGTCGAATTTTGTGCTTATTGCTGACGACGACGACAGCCTCCGCCAAATACTCGCCGCCACCCTTAAAAAGGCAGGCTATCAGACCCTTACAGCCCGAAACGGCGCGGAGACCTTAGCCTGTGTCAGGGAAGCAAACGTCGATGTCATCCTGCTCGATATTTGGTTAGGCGATGCTAACGGAATCGAACTCATTGAAGATATTCAGCAATATAACAGCACCGCCGCAATTATTATAATCACAGCACACGGAACGACACAGACTGCGATCGACGCGGCGAAACAGCGGGCGTATGGATACCTCACAAAACCCATTGACCAGCGGCAGTTGTTGGACCTCGTATTGCGCGCTGCCGACGCTACCGATCAAACGAGGAACGTCAAAACATCAACAACCTCCATTGATGTCGATGGACAGGGAAGGATGGTTGGACAGAGTCCGGCAATGCAAGAGGTGTACCATAAAATTGGACGCGCAGCTGTCAGCGACGAAACCGTTCTCGTTTTAGGTGAAAGTGGAACCGGTAAAGAGCTCGTCGCCCAATTAATCCACCAAAATAGCCACCGCTCTCATAATCCGTTCATCGTTGTCGATTGTGGCGCGATGCCGTCCAGCCTCATTGAAAGCGCGCTCTTCGGGCACGTCAAAGGCGCGTATACCGATGCACATACCGCAAGGAAAGGTAAATTTCAACAGGCAGACAGCGGTACGATCTTCCTCGACGAAATCGGGGAATTGCCGATTGAGGTTCAGATGAAATTGTTGCGCGTGCTACAAGAGCGAGAAGTTGAACCGATGGGCGGGACCGAGACACACGCTGTCGATGTCAGGATCATCGCTGCAACTAACCGACGGCTTGAAACCGCAATCGCGCAGAAATCCTTCAGGGAAGACCTCTACTATCGGCTTAACGTCATCCCCATCTCTCTCCCACCCCTCCGGGAACGGAAAGAGGATATACCGGAACTCATAGACCTCTTCACACACAGGTTCATTGAAGAATACCAATTGCCTGAAATCGGTATCTCTCCAGAGGTCGTAAAACGTCTCACGGCGCATGAGTGGCCCGGGAACGTGCGTGAATTAGAAAACGCCATTAAGCGGGCACTCGTGATGTGTTCAGGACAAATGCTATTATCTGAACATTTCGATCCGATTCTCGATCAACCGGGTCCCACCAGTGAGTCAGGGAACCTTGACGCACAAATTTATAGCCTACTCCAAGCGCACGTTCAACAGTATATGGACTCCGAAACATCGCCGGACGAACTCTACGCTGAAATCCGGGCGATCTTTGAGAAACCGCTCTTTAAAATCGTGCTTGAGTACACCAATGGAAACCGGAGTAAAGCCTCAGATATTCTCGGCATTAACCGGAATACGCTTCACACAAAACTTATTGAGTACAAACTTGTCTCTTAGGAGTAGTCAGTCATCAGTTAACAGTCGTCAGTTAAGAGATGGTTTAGTTAAATCATATCCCTCCTTAACTGATAACCAACGACTGAAAACTGAAAACTATTAAAAAAATGGATTTAGCAAAAGTTATTGGAACCGTCGTCGCAACTCGAAAAGACCCGACCTTAGAAGGTACGCGTCTCCTCATCGTCCAACCTTTAGATGAGAAATATAACCCCATCTCCGAGCCGCTCGTTGCAGTTGATACACTGCACGACGCAGGCGCGGGCGAAATTGTCTACATCGTCACGGGAGGCGATGCCGTAAGCGTGATACCCGGAAAGCGGATGCCGGTTGATGTCGCTATTGTTGGTATTGTCGATTCTCTTTCACTCGTTGACACGCTGGGTACGTCAACAGAAACACCGTCCGAAACGGGGTCGTGAAAAAATGTACATCGCTAAAGTAATCGGAAAAGCCGTTTCTATCGTTAAACATCCTGCATACGAAAATCGCACACTGCTGCTCATCCAACCGTTGAGCGTCAGATCCGAACTCGTTCGCACCCCAACGATTGCTGTCGATTATGTCGGCGCAGGCGAAGGAGACACGGTGATTGTCGGTGCGGGCCCGGGCGTTGCACAAGAAGTATTCGGTATTGAAGACGCACCTATCCGTGAACTCGTCATGGGGATTGTCGATCGGGTTGATATAACACTCCAGGAGGAAAAACAATGAAGCGCATCACTTTATCTATTTGCTGCCTCATAGCCATCGGCTTACACCTTAGTGCTTGCAGAGTTGCCCAAGTGTTATCCACACAGTACAGCCAAAACATCGCGAGTGCCACTTACGGCACTGAAGCAAATCATCCGGGTATAAACGACGGAAATCTCGAAACGCTGGCAACACTGCCAGCACGAAATGAACGGAACTTCATCGTCAGGTTTGCCGAGATCCATCCCGTCCGAAAGATCGTCATTCACAATGGCAACCTCTTCCGGTTTGAGATGGATTACCTGAACGATGAAACCGGCGAATGGGAAACTTTTGACACAGTCATTCAGCGACGCAATATCGGCGATGAGCGCGCACAAGCCGAGTTTATTTTCGATAGATTGAACTTTCAGACAAAGATGATCCGTGTCCATGTTACTCGAACCGTTGATGATGTCATCGTAAATAAAATACTGGCAGAACCGGGAGACAAAGTCATCGACCAGCGGAAAACCCTCGCAGGCAGATATTTCCCACACTATCGCATCATGCAACCCGCAATCGCCCAAATCCGCGAAATTGAAGTCTATCACCTCGCTGAAAACAATTAGATGCAATCTCCATCAGGGCTATCGGCTTTCAGCAGGAATGGAACCATCAGCGGTCAGGACGGTTTTTCTGCGAAAAACCTTTCAGGTTTGACCAAGAACTCGCGCCTTAGTAAAATTATTTGTAGACGAGTTCTTGGTCAAAGCAAAGAGAAAACCAAGAGGTAAAATTTCTTGAAATATCTTTGCCGATTGCTGATGGCTGATTGCTATTCTTGCTGATGCCTTCTTTTCTTAAATCTTAAAGAAAAGGGAAACAACCTACAACAAATACAATAAACAACGTCCGCTTGATTACAGATTTTTTCAAATTACAATTTGCCAGTCCGATAAATTTAGAACCTTGGAGTTAATTTTTTAATGCAAACCCGCCTCACGAAGACATGCACACGGTTACTCATCATAACACTTTTCCTTTATGCGGGAATAGGCAACCTGCCTATTATGCCCCCAATTGACTCGAAGAACGTCGCCGTAGCGGCACCGATCTCATCAAAGCAACGTCCCCGCGCTGCCGCAAGAAATAGGGCGAAAACCCAAAGAGAGATCGAATTAGTGAATAGCACCTCGCAGGGTGTAACAATTCAGCTCGTCATCCCGAAATCGGATTTTTCGTTTGATAATAAACCTGAACTTTTCAGCAGTACCGAAACAGGAACGGACGCACGGATCCCCGATTTTGAAAGTCCAACCGTCTCTTTCCCCGGGTGCCGCTTCACGACTGAATTAGGGGTGCTGCGTCTTCCCATCCAATCCACGCTCATCGGTGTTCCCGCCGATGTCCATTTTCAACTACGAATTGTTGAAAAGGATTTCAGCACACATAAGGTGGAAGACCTTATGTCTACCTCAAATTTTTCGGTGCAGTCGGACACCACGCGGAAAAAAGATAGTTTCTTACCAGAAAATCTTGTAAAAATCGGAGAAGCAAGTCAGATTCGAGAGAACCACGTCCTACCCGTTCAGCTCAACCCAGTCCAGTACAACCCTATTCGCCGTGAAATAAGGCTTCACCACCGACTTGTGGTAGAAATTCGCTTCAGCAGTACCGGCACACGTGAGCAATCTACCATCCTATCTACAATACCACGCGGTTTACATACCGAATCCACTGTGTACGACGCAATCTTCGATGATATGCTCATTAACCCACAGAGTGCCAATCGGTGGCGTTCTCCTATCCAACGAGCACCCGCCGCCCCGAGTATTTCTCCCACAGGACCGCGTTATAGAATCAGTGTAACCGAATCCGCAATGTACAGCATCACAGCACAGGATCTCGCCGCTGTTGGTGCCAACTTAGAGACTATTACCCCGGCGACGCTGACGTTGACAAACAAAGGAAAACAGATACCGATCTTTGTCCGTGGCGAAGACGACCAAAGTTTCGATCCAACGGATGAAATTATTTTTTACGGTGAACGCCAACACGGGGAAACCAGTTATATTGATCCCTATTCCAATGAGAATATCTACTGGCTCTCTTGGAATACCGGACGAGGGATCCGAATGGTAACGAAAACCCCTCTCGCAAATGCAAACAACGCGCAAACTTACACACACTTCCTCACACGCGCACATTTCGAGAAAGACCAAGAGTTCAGACGCTTCCGTAATGCAAGTCTCACCGAAAACCAAATTTATACAGAATTCAGCCAAGGACTCCAAGAGCGTTTTTTCACGCTGACAGAACTACCACCGCTCCCAAACGACAGTTGGTTCTGGGCACAACTGACCGCGCCAGCGTCAAAACCATTTTCCTTCATGCTGCCCGGTGTCGAAGCAACCGCTCGACCCGCCACAGTCCGTGTCGCTCTTCACGGTAGATCCAATACGGAACATGATTGCAATGTCTGGCTCAACGACAAAATCGAACTCGGAGAAGCACGCTGGAACGGCGAAACCGAATATCAACTTCAGAATCAGGAAATTTTCCAATCCTTTCTCAACAACGGAAAGAACACTATTCGGATTACAAATCCCACAAGCGCAGGAGCACTTATAGACATCCTCATGCTCAATTGGATTCAGATTGATTATTGGCGAAATTTCAACGCAGAAAAAAATGTGCTTCCCTTTGCAATCACCCCGCTTCTGGATGAAATTGGGGCTGTGAATCCAAACTTTGAAGTCCAATTAAAGAACTTCTCTACACCCGACATCGAAATTTACGGTATTGACGGCACCCGTTACGTCGGTTTATCCCCGCTTGTTGACGAGGAGATTCCTGGAACTTATAGAGTCCTGTTTCAATCGAGTCAAATTCGCCCTAAGGCTGTGAACGACCCCACCATCCAATACATCGCACTGACCGGTAACCAATTCCGAAAACCGAAAATCTCAGTAGACGCACCATCTGATTTGCGTAGCATTCAGAACGGGGCAGACTACATCATTATCACACATCATCACTTCCTTCAGGATGTTCAGCCCCTTGCTGACTTCCGCCGTCAACAAGGGATGCGTACCAAAATCGTTGACGTTCAAAACATCTATGACGAATTTAACCACGGTATCCTCAATCCTAAGGCTATCCGTGAATTCCTTAGTTACGCCTACCACAATTGGCAACCACCCGCCCCAACTTACGTCCTTCTCGTCGGCGATACCGACATCAAAAACAAAATCGATTTTGTCCCAACGATGCAGGTGCAAATCCCGGGCTACGGATCCAGCGCGAGTGATCATCAGTTCGTCACATTCCGAGGCACAGACAGTTTTCCAGACATGCTGATCGGAAGAATGCCCGCCAATAACCGCGTTGATGCCCGTATATTCGTTGAGCGCGCTATCAACTATGAAACCGCTCCCAAAGTCGGTCCATGGCACAAACGATTCCTCATGCTCGCAGGTTCGGATATTAGATTCCATTGGCAAACCAATGGACTTATTTCCAATAATCAACTGAGTGGCAGATACGAGATCCAACGTATTTATGCGCCCCATACAGATGACGAACTGACTTTAACAACCGACGATGCCCTCACGCCTATCGGGAGACGCGTCATTGACGGCTTTAACGATGGTGCCAGTATCGTCAACTATATTGGGCACGGCGGCGGTGGTAGATGGGCTTCCAGTCGGATGCTCGACTTTAAAGATCCGGAACAGAACTTAACCAACATCTCGCAACTCCCATTCGTTATCAGTATGACCTGTTACACCGGCTCGTTTGACGGCATCAAAAATAGTCTCGCTGAAGAACTCCTCCGCTCCGAAAACGGCGGTGCCATCGCAGTTTTCGGGGCAACCAGTATTGGACTCTTAGATGGCGACTTCCTACTCAACCTCGAAATTTTTGATGTTATCTTCAACGATCAAACACACAATATCGGTGCTATTGTTGCACAAGCCAAAACCCAATTTCTTATTAACGCCTCCAAATTTCTTGATCTCGCTGAAGTCTTTACCCTTTTCGGTGACCCAGCGACAAATTTAAGAATACCACGCGACGAGATACAGGTCACAGCGGAGATGAGTCCCTTCCAAGGACGAAACGCGTCTCAAGGAGATACACGCCTCTCCGTTTCTGCAACGCTGCCTGAACGTCTCTCCGATGCAGATGTCGAAATTACCCTTGTCCCCATAACTGAAACCGCGGTCGCCAACAATATCGTCCTTGAACAGGAACCTGTTGCCATCGTTAACGGGCAGGTCAACACACAAATACGGGTTCCATCTGATCCCGAATTTGATGTTGGTGCTGTACAAATCTACGCATGGGATGCGGGTGAAGAAGCCATCGGACATGCAACCTACGATATCTTATCCCGATACGTTAAGAACGTCCGCCTTGTTCCCTTTCCCGTTGCATCAAATCAACCGACGCATCTTTACGTAGAAGTAGTCGACAAAAATGCGATTGATGAAATAACTCTGTTTTGGTACGATTGGATCAAGGGAGACAACAAATTTTTCTCTATTCCGGTAGTGCCACATACTGGCACGACCTATAGGAGTGAACGCCCCATCCCCGGGTATCCAGATGCGCAACCGATCGATTATTACTTAGAAGTTAAAGTCAAAACTGGGCGAACGTTCCAAACAGAGACGGTCGCTTACGATGTGGGAGATGTTGAAATTGAAATTGATCTCGCGCTTCTGGCACAAACCTTTACATGGGACACCACACCGCCCTTTACGCTCTCAGCACAAATCCGAAACATAGAAGAACAAACGGTACGAAATATCCCTGTTCAGTTCTTCGTAAAAGCGTTGAAAGGCGAGACAAATACCGCCAGTATAAACACCGCGACGACATCTATACTCGAACAACTGAAGGATGCGACACCAATCGGAAACCTGCAAATAATTCCCGAAATTCTCCCCGGTAACCAAGTTGCCGTGAGCGTCCCGTGGCAACCGCCACCGGGAGACTATCTGGTCACAATCTACGTGGACCCACCATCCGCCGAACTACCGAAGGGGAGTATCATCGAAAAACGTGAAGGGAATAACTGGACATCGAAGCGATTTTCGGGCAACCGTATCATCCTGACACCTGAAACACGCAACCAACCCATTCAGAGTCCAGACGGCATCTTCCAGGTCACGATTCCACCCGATAGTATTCAAACCAGCACCGTTCTGACTTACACCGAAGAAGCCCTTACTATCACAAATCAGCCCGACATTGCGGTGGCAATCCCCGCATCGGCTATCGCGTATCAACTCGGGTTCACCGAACAAACCGAATTAACAGCAAACGCGACCTTCCAAAAAGAGGGAAGCAACGGTGTCTACATCTATCGGCGTGACGAGGATAACGGAAATTGGATTCGGGTCGGTGGGGAAACCGTGGATGAAAAAACTGTCGCTGCAGAGGTTAAATTGCCTGGAACCTTCGCGTTGCTTTCGCATAGCGATACAAGCCCACCTGCTGTTGAATTGACATTCGAGCATCAAGGCTTCGTTGACGGCGATTATGTCTCTGATACACCGACTATCTCAGCACGGATTGAGGATGCAAACGGCATCGACTCGCGCATAGAAAACATAGTACTCACCAAAAACGGCGAAAGTGTGCCGCAAGATGAATATGTGATTGCCGCATCGCCGACCAACAACAATCTGCTTTTAATAACTTATACGCCTGTCTTGGACCCCGGCGAGTACCGCATCCGGTTGCAGGCACAAGACGCAAACGGGAATATATCAGATGCGGAGCGCAATGCGACCGTCGCCGGTGAATTTGAAATTACGAACATCGCCAACTTCCCGAATCCATTTGTGCCGGGAAGCGGCACCCATTTCGCCTATTACCTCACAGAAAGTGCCGATGAGGTCAGCCTAAAAATCTATACCATAACGGGTCGTCGCATCATCGCCATTGACACGCTTGATGCCTCTGTCTCCTACAACGAATTCCACTACGACGGTCGCGATGCAGACGGTGAACCGCTGGCAAACGGGGTCTATCTCTACAAGTTCACTGCCCGCAAAGGGGATAGCCGCAAGCAAAAATTCGGGAAAATCGCCGTGCGAAAATAGTTATCAGTTGTCAGTTGTCAGTCAAAGAGGAGTATTGTGGATTTTACCATAATTACCGACCACCTCCAAAAAGAAACTATTGGATGGCACGGGTGGATTCCCCAACTTCCTGAAGTCGAATACACGGCGAAAACCAAAAAAGAACTTTTGAACACGCTGGCAATCAGACTCCGTGAAGCACTTCAGGCACGTGAGGATGCTTGGGATAAACAGCTTGAAGCGGATATAGAAGCGGGAAAATTGGAGCATCTACGAGAGGACGCACGCCGCGCAAAAAAGGCTGGAAAACTCATTGATCATCCTCGTGCAAACACCAGAACATCATAATGCTGTCCGCTGTATGTAAATTGATTTGTGAGTTGTCCTTCACAGGTGAACCCAGCATCCACTAAAACCTCTGCCTTCTTCTCAGCACCGCTATCGACATAACACTGAACCTTTGTCTCAGGAAATGCCACCGCTGAAAGCAACGTCGGAACAGCATCCGCAAAATTCGGATGAAAAAACAGGTCTAACACCCCAGTCGTAGGTTGCCAACGCGTATCATGACTCACGGTTGCCCAGCCGACGATTGCACCACCCGACGAAATAAGCAACTTCGCATCATTGTAGGCATCTTCAGTTTCCAAGTCATGCTTGAAACTCAGAAAACCACCCTCCATATTCGTGGGACCGTAAACATCCCACTTAAGACTCCGCAGCGTGTCCCATCCGACAATACCCGACAACGCTGTGACTTTCGGCCAATCATGCCATTCAATGGCCTTCGGTGCGGCAGACGTAGGAGCGAAGTAACGTTCTTCAAAATCCGAATTCACAGGATATTTCATAAAACCGGACTCTGGAAATACACTCTCAAATCCGAAACTATGGTAGATGTAATACGGGTGGCTATTGTACCCCGTACCGAGGTAGAGTGCGCGACCGGCGCGCTGTCGAAAATCCTCCATCTGATACGCCATTACCGCTTTACATGCGCCTTTCCGGCGTTGCTCCGGCAACGTAAAGACATGCCCTAAAATGCCAATGCCTTCATGCTCGACCGTCATGATGTTGGTAATCACACATCCATCAAGCTTGCCGACATAAAAACGTGTCTCCAACGCATCAAGCACTTCGGTGACGCATCGCTCAATATGCCACTCCCAGTTTCCACCTTTGTGTCCAAGGAACTGTTTCACCTCTTCGGCATGAGGCTCATCCGGTGCAGTAATCACACCGACTTCCATTTGTTCTCCCGTTTTCAGTCCGACTTCTCCCAATTTATCGTACATAGCCACCTCCATTAGAACTCTTTAGAAAATAAAATTGGCAAATGCCCTGAAAAATATGGTATACTTAAAATGGCTTGATGTCAAGACCCAAATGCTTGGTATTGCAGGCCTTAATATAGGCGTGCTGTGTAGGCGCGCACAAAGGTTAAAATGGAGGGACCATGGAGACAGAACAGACATTGGTTCTAATTAAACCGGACGGTGTTCAACGTGGACTCATTGGTGAAGTCATCTCTCGCTACGAACACAAGGGGCTCAAAATCGTTGGGATGAAACTACTACAGTTCCCGCGCGATACGGCAGAAACACTCTACGCCATCCATCAGGAAAAACCCTTTTACGATGTACTTATCGAATTCATAATCTCGGCACCTATTGTCGCCTTAGCTATTGAAGGACGGGGCGCAATAGAATTAGTACGTATCCTCAACGGAGAGACCGACCCAAAGGAATCACAACCGGGAACCATCCGAGGCGATTTCTCAATTAACATAACGCACAACATTGTACACGCATCGGACTCTCTACAGAGTGCCCACCGCGAATTAGAGATAGTGTTCGCACCTGAAGAACGCTACAAGTATCACCGAATGGATGAAGCAATCCTACATCCGCCGGTGGTGTAACATATACGCAGCCAACTGCGTTTTTATTTCGGACGCACAATTACTCAAAATTTTGTTCGAGTATTTTTGTGCAAAAGTATGAAAAACAACTGGAGGTTAAAAATAAGTGAAAATTATTAACGTATGCGCGTTAATCATCATGCTTACCCTCGGACTCGCATTTAGTGTCTACGCCGGTAAAGCCGACTGCGAAAATTTGGATGGTAAAGGCGCGAAACCGGTCAAAGAGGTCGGTAAAGAAGCTGATGCTACTCAGAACGACTATGATGAGGTCGTCGAAGAGGATGATAGGAAAGGTGTCACCTATCTCTCCTTTATCGGTGGTAGCCAACCGAAACCAAATGCTTGTGGACTTTCCCCTAAGAACCCTGAAGCCGAATGGACAGGCTGGGGTGGACCCATAGATACAGACAACGCCACAATCGGTGAAGGTGCCGGCACCCGAAACGAAATCGTCATCGGCGGTATCTACTTTGAACGTGGAATCGGAAGCCACTCCGTTGCCACGGTCGTTTACGATTTAACAGGCGACAATTACCTTAAATTTGAAGGTTACGTCGGTATGTCAGACGAAAAAGATCCAGCTGAGTGTGGACACGGCGGCAGCGGTGATTTCGTCTTCACTATTGATGGAAAACAGGCTTTCAAATCTGAGAAGCTTCTCGGTACCGATGGCGGAAAAAACGTTGATGCTGTTAAAGTGGAAATTGACATTCCTGCCAACGCCAAGGAACTTGAAATTGTCATGGGTGATGGCGGCGACGGTGCCGGATGTGACCACTCCGCAATTGGCGATGCCAAACTCCTCAACGCCCAAGCACTCGCTGTTGAACCTGCTAACAAACTACCTACAATCTGGGGACATTTGAAAGATAGTTATTAGACGTTGAGAATCTTTTAAAGTTTTAAAACCTGGTTTAGAAAAGGCACATTGTGTACAAACACAGAAGGCTTCGTCTAAATCAGGTTTTTTCTTGCAATTTTATGTCATATATTTTACTATAAACTATATTTAGAAATGAATCCTAACGCCGTAGCGCGCTTTGCAAGTACGCTCACGGTCAATATTAGAAGGAAAAAACTATGAAAAAAGTTCTATTAACGCTCGGTATAGTATGTTTCAGCCTCATCGCTGTTAATGTCAGCACCGCCGAGATTGACCTTGAAACAGCAGTCGGTATATGGTTATTCGACGAAGGCAAAGGTGGTGTCGCTGCTGATCTTTCTTCCGAAGGAAATGAGGGAGAACTCGTCAAATCTCCTGCATGGGTAGATGGCAAATTCGGCAAGGCACTCGAATTTGATGGAAAAGCGAGTTGTGTCTCGACTGGGCAGAAACTCCTTGATAATCTTGAAGAATTTACTATTCTCACTTGGGTAAAAACCACAAGTGCCCCTGCAAACCGGACTGGACTCGTCGGACAGAACGATTCTCCGGAGTTCGGTTTTATTGATGCCAATTCTATCAACCTCTGGACACCCACGGCTGGTGGAACAACCAATCCTTGGAAATTCAAACACGGTGATGGTAAATGGCACCACGTCGGATGTGTCGCTACGACGGAATACGTCCACGTTTATATTGATGGTGAGTATATCGAGAAGAAGGGTGGCTGGGCAAATCACGGCACATCTGCCTTTAACGTCAATATTGGTGGGTGTGGTGTCTGGGATCCAGCTGGAAACTTCTTCCCAGGCGCGATGGACGAAGTCGCCATTTTCCACTCGGCACTGGAACAAGCAGACGTTCAGGAACTGATGGAAAAAGGATTTAGTGCATATCTTGCAGTCGATCCGAGAGACAAACTCGGTACGACCTGGGGGCATATTAAATCAACGCACCATTTCAAATAGGAACCCCATCTTTTCCAACGCTCGTAGACGTACTGTGTTATAGTAACAGGACTTACGCCTCCGTTGCTGGCGAGGTTTAAAACCTCGCCAGCGGCGCGTGGAATGTCCGTAGTTATCAGAAAATTGCGTAAGTCCTAAGTAAATTCTGTAGTGCGTCTATGAGTAACCTTCCGGTTGACGTTCCTACTCGTCACACATACCGGCACCTCTACTTTGATTCACGCAGTTCCCTGAGTTTGTCTAACGCAACCTTATTTCTCGGTTCTAATTCTAAAACCCGTTCAAAGGCACCAATCGCCTCGGGGATATTTCCAAGTTCCTGATAAGCAACACCTAAAGCACCATAAGCGCGAACGTGCCTCGCCTCAATTGAGATAACTTTTTTAAACAGTGAGACGGCTTCGAGATAGTCCTCTTTCATCAGAGCAATTAAGCCGAGTCTATAAACGGCTTGGGCATCTGTTGCATCATGGGTGATGACCTGTTTGTAGTGTGGCTCGGCTGCTGCATAACGCTGTTTTTTCCAATAGGCACCGGCAAGATCGCGATGCACGGACAGCTTAGATGGCACGAGTTCAAGTGCCTTCTGATAATGCTGAATCGCCTCTCCAAGTTGTCCCGTGTTCTCATACACCGTCGCAAGATTTGCGTGTACATTTGAGAAAAAAGTGTCGTAATCCGAAGGGTTCAACTGTCCGTGAGATTTGCTATCTGTTTTATTTTTTTTAAACTGAAGAACCATTCGACACGCACGGATCGCTGCAGCCGTCTGTCCGATTTCATAATAGATCTGTCCTATATAGTTATAAGCTTGTGCTTTCAAGTAGGTTATCTCGTCTATACTTCTCTCCTTCTGAACCTCTATATCCTTATCGAGTAGCGAGAGGAGACGTTCTAATACGGCTAAGGCTTCGTGGTGTTGTGCCGTATAGAGCAGTGAAACGGCATAGTCGAACCAGACCTTTATATCTTTCTGTGTGTCTGATATAAGCGGTTCAAATTCAGCAACAGCCCTCGCGTAATTGCCTTCTGACATATAACGCCTACCACGTTCCGCATACAGCGGCGCAGTAACGCCCGCTTGAAGCACGTCCCACCATAAAGGATCTACTAATTCGTTGTATTCACTGGGAAGTCGCGCTGGCTGCGCGTGCTGCTTTGCTGCCTGTTTATCCCCGAGGACGATAGCAATTTGCGCCATTAGGGCATGTGCTTCACTTTGTCTCGGATTCAAGCGGAGTGCGTTCTCTAAATGCGTCCGAGCAAGTTTCATCTGCTGCTTCGCGAGCGCAATTTCGCCGAGCCAGAGTTCAGAAAATGGATTGTCCGGTTGAAAGTGTTTCGCTCGCTCCAAATGGTGTCGTGCTTCATCAAGTCTCCCTAAAATGCGGAGCGCGGAAGCGAGATAGAGATGCGCGGGCGCATATCCGGGTCTCAACGCAAGCGCACGGGTAAGATATTTCACAGCATCTTCAGGTTGACGCTGCTTCGTCAAACGTCCAAGAAAGTAGAGCCATCCGAATTCATCGGGCGCGAGTATACTCGCTTGGCGATAACACGGTATCGCTGGTATTTCCCATCCGTGGCTGAGATAGACGTGTCCCAATTGCCCCCAGACATCGGCATCGTCCGGAGAAGCCCGAACCTTTGCTTGTGCCTCCTCAATCGCCTCCAAAAGCAATTTTTCCTCAACCAAGTCGAGATCAGCAGGTTGGGGAATAGTCGTCAGTACGGATTTTTTTTCAAAAAATCCTTTCAGTTGTCGGTTTTGACCAACAACTCGCGCTTTAGCAAAAGTATCGGTAGACGAGTTGTTGGTCAAAGTAAAAAGAAGTTTTTCGTCTGCGAGTATCTTCTTTAACTGACTGTTGACCGCTGATTGCGGCCTGCTAATTTCACTAACCGCAAAAATAGGAACACTCATCAGTATGAAAAGAAAAAGCCAATTATGTGAGAGGGCAATGATGTAGGAGGGAATTCTGATTCCCGTCCCAGTTATCTTCAAAAGTCTTTTCTTCAAAAAGACACCCCCTTCCCCTGATGAACTGTCACACGCTGATCGGCAGATGCCCCCGGAAATTTCTCACGACTTCCATCGGGCCAGTGCACCTCAATCGCCTGAACAGCATCGATTGGGCCCAACCCGAAATGTACGCTCGGTTCACTGCTACTGAGATAACTGGTTCCGGGTAGCACATAACCCGTCAACGCGCGCGACGGAGTTCGGAGCGTTACCTGTGCACCGAGTGCATCGCGATTTTGGGTAATAGCTCGCACGAAAAGCCAATGATGTTGCGGTGGAGGCACGTCGTTTCGGAAAAAGCGGAGCCGATTGTCGAGACCACTCACCACTATATCAATATCGCCATCCGTATCCATATCACCAAAAGCCATTCCACGGCTCACCTCAACCCACTTCGCAAAATCAGGCGCACGCGAACTCACATCGGTGAAATGGACTGTGGGCAAGAAAGGCTCTCGGCTCTCGGTTCTCGGCAAAGAGTCTTCTCTTGGCTGACTGCCGATGGCTGACTGCCGACTGCTATCTTGCTGGCTGCCGATGGCTGACGGCTGATCGCCATTTTGAAAGAGGAGATTCGGTTCAGCGTAGAAGTTCCAGAACTCACCAACGTCCGCACCCTCAAGGACAGCACCGCGCTTTACTCGACCATTGACGAGCGCGATGTCGAGATCAGTATCGTTGTCAAAATCCAAGAAACCGCACCCGAAACCTGTAAAAGGAAGGTCGCGACCAGCAAACCCTGCTACCTCGGTCATATCACCAAACACCTGGTAGGAGGGAACTCCGATTCCCGACGCAACATAAAGCGTATTCGTCTCACCTGACAAATGGGTCACAAACATGTCCGGACGCATATCACTGTTGACATCGCCGACAGCGATGCCCATGCTACCTTCAGGTTGCCCGTAAGCGTTGAACGCAAGTCCGTGCAGTATGGCTTCCTCGGCAAAAGTGCCATCCGTCTGGTTTACCCATAACTGGTTGGCTTCCCCATCATTCGCGACATAAAAATCCGCCCAACCATCGGCGGTTAGATCGAGGCACACAACGCCAAGCCCTCTGCCGGGCATTGCGGCGATCCCCGTTTGGCGCGTTACATCTGTGAAAGTGCCATCGCCGTTGTTTCGGAATAATCGATCACCTGCAGGCTCGAAGACTTGGGGATTACAGTAATCCGGGGCACTATGTTTCCCACGACACACCATCT
The DNA here is from genome assembly GCA_026702755.1 of Candidatus Poribacteria bacterium. Taxonomy (NCBI): domain Bacteria; phylum Candidatus Poribacteria; species Candidatus Poribacteria bacterium. The sequence goes on from JAPPBX010000015.1 coordinate 25,690, forward strand.
CTGGATCAAATTGAACGTAGTTCACAACATAGAGGTCGAGGTATCCGTCCCTATTGTAATCGCCAAAAGTTGCGGAGGTTCCCCACGCTTCATTTGAGAGTCCAGCATCTTCCAAAGCAAAGGTCCCATCCCCGTTGTTCCGATAGAAAGCATCAGTACCGTAGTTTGTTACATAGACATCCACATCACCATCGTTATCCACATCACCGATTGCGACACCTTGTCCATATCCGTCGTGTCCAATGCCAGTCGCTTCGGTAACATCAACAAACGTTCCGTCAGATTGTTGCCGAAAAAGCCGATTCGGGGCGGGGATATCCTCACCCGGCGGCGGAAATCGGATATGTAAGACATCAAGCGCGGCATCATTATCGTAATCAAATAGGGCAACACCACTCCCGATTACCTCCGGCAAGGCATAAGTCCCTGCGCGCCTGTAGGGGTTGGGTGACCTGTAAGGGCTGGGTGACCCAGCCCCTACAGCTCCGAGCGCGGAGGTCACTTCCGTGAATAACGGCGCATCCGTTTCCGCTTGTGCCATCCACAAACACTGCATAATAATGATAAATGTCGCGGCATACAGTTGTAAGGGCTGGGTGACCCAGCCCCTACACATTTCATCGGCTCGGTAAGTGTGCGTTGGAAAGAGCAGGAGGATACGCGGCTTTTCCAAAGGTTGATGCTGCATGTGGAACCTCCTGCTTCATTATGGGGACGGTTATCAGTTTTCAGTTAAAGAGGTTCTCGTTTAACAGAGGCTTCTTGTAACTGACGACTGACAACTGAAAGGAAACGTACTCGTTTCCGTACTGACAACTAACTAACACGGGAACCGCGTAACAACTTCTGATACTCCGCATGTGCGTTCTGCGGATCGTCCTCACCGTCAAGCACACGCCGCAGGCACTGCACAAAACCGATTGGGGCATCTTCACCGAAGATAGTGCGCCCGAATAGGATAGCGCGCCCACCGTTGCTGACGACGTTGTCCGCAAGCGCAAATGTGCTACGCGCATTCTGACGGGGACCGCCCAACGCTCCGATTACTAACGTCGTGTCGAATTGACATAATTCGCTCCAGACTTCGGCGGTCGTATACGCCGTCTTGATAAAGCGTGGACGCTGGTGTTTCCGCAGATAACTCATCGTCCGAACAATAGAATCGGCGACATACATGCCACGTTTCTCATCATCCATCCCCGGCAGCTTGACATTCGGCAAGAACACCTCTAAGAGATGATCAAATCCTTCAATTTCACCGACAACATGCGCGAACTGCACATACGCTTGCAACATCCGTTCATCGGCGATTGGTTCATTGTTGAGTGTAATGGAATACAAACCAAGGTTGACTCGACACTCAAGTGCGGGACCGATGAGTGCCTCACAATAACGTTGCATATCTTCTGGAAACACCGTCTGAAACGGCATTGACGGACTCGACGTGTAAACCCCAAACCTCGGGTTCCAGATAGCCGTTTCCGAGTTCATACGGACAATCGGTGTAATTGGTGTGTTTTCAAACAGATTCTCATCAAGGGCAAGGATTTCTGCATCGGCAGGTGTCATCAGTAATCCATCTAACTGCCCATCAGCAACGAGGTCGCGTTGTAGTTGCAAAAACTCTGCGTGTGTTCGGTAGTGTGGTTTTGGATGCTGCACCTGCCCAAGTCCTTTAATCCCCGCGGATGCGAGTGGATCCGCAGCAAAAACCAGGATCGGGCTACGTGCAAGTAAGTCAGTATCAGCGAGTTTATCAAATATCCGGTTACCCATGTATAATTAATTCCTTGTAATTAGTTATCAGTACGGTTTTTCTGCGAAAAATCTTTCAGTTTTCAGTTAAGAGAAAGACTTGATGAATTCAGATCCGCCTCTTAACTGATAACTGACAACTATTAAAGTGTATTCGTTGGATCAATATCTATCACAAATTCAACAGCATTCGATTTAATTGCAGCCGGTGGCTCCTCAGTTAAGCGTTTAAGGAGTTGACCGATTTTTCCAACGGCGTTGCTCCGGAGCAAGAAATGCCACCGAAATTTCCCCTCAATTTTCGAGAGCGGTGCTGGCGCGGGACCGAGGATTTCTACTGTTGCCATTTCACTTTCGGAAACCTCTGAGGTGCGTCCTTGATCCGTTGGTTTGTAGGGGCTGGGTGACCCAGCCACTACAAGCTGATCCCGTACGGCGTGTGCAGTCTTTATAACCTCTTCCTCGTCTTTACCGCGGAGCAACAGCGTCGCAACGTGTGAAAAGGGCGGATATCGTAATGCCCCCCGCGCTTCAACTTCCTGCGTATAGAAATTAAGATAGTCGTGTTTCTGCGCAGCCAAAATGCAGTAATGCTCAGGCATATAGGTTTGAATGACGACCTTACCCTCAAGTTCAGCACGCCCAGAGCGTCCGGCGACCTGCGTCAGCAGGCTAAACGTCTGTTCACTTGCTCGGAAATCCGGAAGGTTCAAAGCCGTGTCTGCTGCAATAACACCTACAAGAGTGACATTCGGGAAATCCAACCCCTTTGACACCATCTGTGTGCCTATTAGGATATCAATCTGCTGGCGCTCAAACGCTTCCAAAATCTGCTGATGTGCGTTCTTCCGTGACGTTGAATCCGCATCAAATCGTTTCGCATTCGCCTTCGGAAACGACTTGCGGACCTCCTGTTCAACGGCTTCTGTTCCTGCCCCAAAAAATCGGATAGCCTCACTACTACACTGTGGGCATGCAGGGTGCGTCGGACGTTTGTTACCACAATGGTGACAAACGAGCTGCTTCGTTTCACGGTGATAGGTAAGCGAAATAGAGCAGTTGTCACACTGTTCAACATAACCACAGGTTCGGCAGAAGACATAGGTGGAATGTCCACGCCGATTGAGAAACAGGATAATTTGTTCACGCCGAACAAGCCGTTCTTCAATCGAACTTCGGAGCATCTCAGAGAAGATCGTCCGGTTGCCTTTTCTGAATTCGGCTCGCATATCAACGATGTGAACATCAGGCATCTTTCTGTCGAGAACACGGTCCGGCATCTCAAGAAGCCGGTAACTCCCGTTCTTTGCACGATAGAAACTCTCAAGTGATGGGGTCGCACTTCCAAGCAGGACGGGACAGTTTGCGAGTTCACTCCGCTTTTGTGCTACCTCCCGCGCGTGGTAACGCGGAGCGGTGTCCGACTTATAGGAATCCGAGTGCTCCTCATCTATAATCAACATTCCAAGTTCTTTCACAGGGGCAAAGATAGCAGAACGCGGTCCAATCACAATATCCGCTTCACCCTTTTGGATACGATGCCACTGATCGTAGCGTTCCCCATCGCTTAACCGGCTGTGCAGCAACGCAACACGATCCCCGAATCTTCCAACAAACCGCGATGCTGTCTGCGGTGTGAGCGAAATCTCTGGCACCAATACGATAATAGATTTTCCGTGTGCAAGGATTTCTGCCATCGCCTGCATGTAGACCTCAGTTTTTCCGCTCCCCGTCACGCCATGCAGTAGGAAAGTTGGTGCTTGATCAACGGTGCCCCTGTAGGGGCTGGGTGACCCAGCCCCTACGGCGTTCCGAATCTCCTCAAATGCTATTGATTGTGCCGGATTCAGGTGAAGCGGTTGTGTTGCCGGGACCGGTTCAGAACTCAGTGGATTACGAACCGCACGCGTACGGGCGATATGAATAAACCCACGCCTTTCAAGCGTGCGGAGTAGTGAAATGCTGGTTCCTACCCGTTTCGTCAGGTCGGTTGTTCCCAACGGAACACCTTCGTCAAGCAAAATCTGCAGAATTTCGGCATGTTTAGCAGCGGCAGCGTGTCGACGATTGCTCGTGCGCTGTCCAAGCGGATTTTCAGAACCCTCCGCGGCACTTTTAAGTTGAGAAATCTCCGCCTCAATTTCAGCAGGCGACAAAGCTAAAGCTGCTACATTGGTTTCCTGCGTGGTTGCTTTCGGTTTGTGGGTAACATTGGTCTCGACAGCACCTTTTTCGCTGAGTTTGGTAATTCTCGAACGGACACCTTGATAACTCAAACCCATCCGTCTGGCAAGTTGATTGATAGAAAGTTCACCCTCTGCTTCCAAAAGTTCGACGAGTTCTTTTTGGACTTTTCCGAGTGACCCTGAAAATTCAGGAAGAAGCCGGACCTGTTCTCTTTTCTGGGTTCGCACAGCAGCTGGCACTGCACAAAAAAGAGCGATACCCCACGGGCAAACATAATATTCCGCCATCCATTTAGTGAGAGCGAGCAGTTCAGCCGAGAACGTCGGAGCCTCATCAAGGCATTCGGAAATATTTTTGATAAGGTTAGGTGCCAGATCGGTATCATCGAGTCGTTCGACAACGACACCTTCCTGACGCGCGCTTCGGAAAGGTGCTAAAACACGGCTCCCAGGTTGTAAAACTGGGTCCAGTTTGGGAGGCACGCCGTACGTGAACACTTGATCGACCGATAGGGGAAAAGCGACATTTGCATAACGCATAATTAGTTGTCAGTAAGATGGGCTGTCGGCTATCGGCTATCAGTAACAAGAGGTTTTTTGATTAACAGAAAACCCTCTTTGCTGACTGCCGACGGCTATTTCCTTTCTATGCTTCAGACAAACGAGCAAGCACCTTTTTAACATCTTCCCACACTTCACGCTTGGCACCCGGGTTCCTGAGTAGGTATGCCGGATGATACGTCGGCATCACAACCGGAGGTTGTCTATGTGGTGGGACGCGTAGTCCTGCTACATTACATGGATGGAACTCCCCGCGAAGTTTTGTAATACCTATTTTCGTATCAAGCATCATCTGTGCAGCAAAACTCCCGAGTGCCACAATCACCTTCGGTTGAATGAGTTCTATCTGACGCACCAAATAAGGACTACACGTTTCAACTTCATCTGGGGCAGGGTTTCTGTTACCCGGAGGACGGCATTTAAGCACGTTGGCGATATAAACATCCCCGCGCTTGAGTTTCATCCCAGCCTCGATGATTTGCGTTAGCAATTGACCTGCTCTCCCGACAAAAGGTTCTCCTTGACGGTCCTCGTCAGCCCCTGGTGCTTCACCGATGAACATAAGGTCGGCACTCGTATCTCCGACACCAAAGACAACACTATTCCGCGTTTCATGTAATGGACATTTGGTACAACTCGCGGCATCAGTCGCCAAAGTAGGCAGGTCAAAGTCCGAATAAGAGGACACCTCCGCAGACTCTTGTGATTCTGCTTCTATGAAACCGAAGTGAAGTTGTTCTTCCATATATTCCCTCACACTCGCAACAAGTTCAATGTAATCTTTTCTGAAGTTATCTCTATCCATAATGGCTTTCAGTAAGAAAGGCTATCGGCTATCGGCTATCAGCAGTCAGTAAAGAAGTTTTTGGTAAAGAAACGTTTTCTTGCTGACCGCTGACGGCTGATGGCTTCTTTGCTATTGCCGCTGCCTGCTAATTCCGTAGATCGTAAATCAGAGACATACCATCGAACCAAGTAATATACAAGAAGAGCGCAATCAGGAGAACAATGCAGACCTGTTGGACAACCTCTTGTGCTTTCCGTGGCATCGGTCTGCCGCGGATCTTCTCAACGGCGAAAAACAGTAGATGTCCACCATCAGCGATAGGAATCGGCAACAGATTGACGATACAAAGGTTGATGCTAATAAACCCAATAAAAAAGAGCACGCTGCTCAACCCAACCCGATCGAACATACGGCTCGTCGCGTTTGCAATACCGATTGGACCGGCGAGATGCTTCGGTGATACCTCCCCACCTACCAGCTGTTGCAAGGTTCTACCGACAGTCGTAAATGTCAACCATGTCGCTTCGACCCCTTTTCCTAACCCTGTGAACAGGTTATACTCGGGTAGGGGTGCTGCTTTCTCCGAAAATTCTATTCCACTCAGGGAAACCTGCCATGCCAATCCGAAGAGGAGTCCGTCAGTCTTTGTCTCTGGACTTTGATTTTCCGCTGCAAGGATTACTTTTTGCAGGTTTCCATCTCGCATCAAACCGATCTCAATCGGTTCGTTTGCCATCGCCTCGAGTTGCGCGTGGAGGGTCGTCTTGTCTATTTCCTCTCCGTTAAGCGTAACAAGCACATCCCCATTCCGAATTCCGGCATCTTCAGCGACGCTCCCTTTCTGAACAGCTGCTGTCACACGCCAGTGTACTGGGATTTCAAGCGTGAATGTCTCATCACCACGACGAATGCCGAGCCGCAACGCCTCTTGATTTGCGTTGATGCGCTCATAAAATGCCTTATATTTTTCATCGATCCAGTTTGCCGAAGGATGCCACACGAGGTAACCAAAATATGGGACGTTATAGAGCCTCTCGCCATTGATACTCTCAATCTGGTCTCCCACTTGGATTCCGGCTTCTGCAGCGAGACTACCCTCTCTGACGTGACCGGCAATTGTCTCCATTTTACTACTCACCGAAAGTACACCTATATCTCCCCTGACACTCGGTTCAGCATCAGGTTTAACCAGCAAGGTCTCGCGTTTACCATTCCGTTCAACAACCAATTCGATCACTCTATTAGCACTCGTATATATCCTTGTTTGGAACATTGCCCAGTGACTCACCGAGTCGCCATTGACGGAAACAATTGTGTCGTCGGGCATCAATCCGCCCCTGGCACCGGCACCATCTTCAGCAACCCATCCTATCTGAATTGGACCCTTTTCACCGAGTGGTAAACCCGTCAATCCGCCGACTAACCGTGCGGAATCTGCGTTAAGTCCGGTAGCGAAGACAAGCCAATATATCAATACACCAAACAGGAGATTAACAACAGGACCCGCGGCGACAACAAATGCACGACTCCCAAGTGGTGCACTCGCAAATTCACCCGGAGCACCGGTTTGTTCGCTTGGGTTCTCACCCTCCATCTGCACGTATCCACCAAATGGCAATAGAGAGATTTTATACTCTGTTTCACCCCGTTGAAACCCGATAAGTTTAGGACCGAAACCGAGAGAGAACGTATTTACCTTAATACCACACCGTTTTGCCGCATAAAAGTGGCCCAACTCATGTATAAAGATAATAAACCCGAGAGGAATAATCGCGAGGATCGCCGTTTTAATGTACGGAATGATGGAACTGATTAAGTCGACCAAGAATTCCATAGTGTCTATTACTCCTTTATTTGATGTTTCTTTTATCAGTAGGGGCTGGGTTACCCAGCCCTTACACCTGATTGTGTTTTATTTTTTATTATTGAACGTGCTGTTGATTTTGCCCACCGATCAACCTCAAGGATATCCGAAAGTGTTGGATCGGCAATCACCACATGCTTATCCATCACACTCGCAAGGATCGCCGGGATATCCATAAATCCGATGCAAGCGTTCAGAAAAGCCTCTACGACCACTTCATCCGCACTACTGAGAACCACTGGTAGCGTGCCACCGACTTCTGCGGCGGTATACGCAAGCGATAGACACGGAAACTTCTCGAAGTCAACCGGTTCAAAGTGTAGCGCGCGAGACTCCATCAAATCCAAACGCGGCACTGGTGTAGAGAGTCTGCGGGGATAGGTTAACGCGTATTGGATCATAATACGCATATCTGTAGGTCCCAGCTGGGCAAGCGTAGAACCATCTGTCCATTCCACCATGGAATGAACAATACTCTCTGGATGAACAACGATGTCAATCTTTGAAAGTTCTATATCAAACAACCACTTCGCTTCAATGACTTCCAGTCCCTTGTTCATCATCGTCGCGGAGTCGATTGTGATCTTCTGTCCCATTTTCCAATTTGGATGTTGGAGTGCCTGTTGCGGCGTGACGGAATAGAGTTCCTCTTTTGGCACCTCTCGGAACGGTCCGCCTGACGCGGTAATCAAGAGTCGATGTATATCCGCTTGTCGGTCACGTGCGCCCTCCAAACACTGGAAAATGGCACTCATCTCACCATCTATCGGTATCAAGTTAACGCCGTTTTCTTGAACCGCTGCATTCACAAGAGGTCCCGCCATCACCATGACCTCTTTGTTGACGAAAGCAATATCTTTACCGGCGTTAATCGCTGCCAAAGTCGGTAACAAGCCTGCACTTCCACCCATTCCGTCCAAAACTTGGGACACTTCAGGCATTGTAGCTACGACTTGAAGCCCCTCGGTACCAGCGAGCACTTGTGGGTTTCCATTGAGGTCTCGAATCCGTTCACGGAGTTGGCACGCCGCTGTCGGTTCATTTAGAGCCACCAACGCGGGACGATACCGTCGAATCTGTTGCTCAAGGGCATCAACGTCTCGGTTCGCTGCAAGACCAACGACCTTAAATTCGTCAGCATGCGTGTCAACAACGCTGAGGGCGTTCTTCCCAATAGAACCCGTGCTACCAAGTATGGCGATGTGCTTCATAGTTTTAATAGTCACCAGTTATCAGTTATCGGTTATCAGTGAAGAGTCCCTTGTGGCAATCCCGTTTGCTGTATCCTCCACAGAAACCCTCTTTAACTTTGACCAAGAACTCGTCTACAGATAATTTTGCTAAGGCGCGAGTTCTTGGTCAAGACTGACAACTGATAACTATTCACGCTATCCCAAATTTCCGGTCAATTCCAGATAATAATAAAGAACGGGTGTGCTAAAAATCAGGCTATCGCATCTATCAATGAATCCACCGTGCCCCGGAATTACTTGTCCGGAGTCCTTAACACCGGCAGTTCGTTTCATAAGTGAGGCACTTAAATCCCCAAGTTGCCCCAACACACTCAATAGCAATCCAATAAAGACGGCATTTACCCAAGAGAGCGTTCCCTTCAGGAGAATCATACTCAGCACGAAACTCGTCAAAGTCCCTACAACCAATCCACCGATAGTCCCTTCGACCGTCTTTCGCGGACTCACCGGCGTGCCGAGTTTGTGTTTGCCGAACGCTCTCCCTACGAGATACGCACCGGTGTCACTGCACCAAATTATTCCAGCCAACAGAAAGATAAGATGCCTGCCGACCGGCTCCGCATTTCGTAGCAAAATAAGGTGGTACCCGAGTGCCCAACCGATCGTTAAAATGCCGGTTAATTTGAGAGTAGCAGCGAGCAATTCACCGGCGACCTTCCCTCTAAAAATACTTTCTGCGAAAACGTAGATGAAGACGAAGGTGAAGAAACTAAATATTACCGTTGATGCAGATACTGTCTCTGTCAGTGTAGGCAAAAAATACGCGAACAAACAGAACGCACTTGTTAAGAGTACCGGCATCACCGGATTCAATTTTTCCGTGAAGTGCTGTGCTAAGCGACAGTACTCAACTTGCATCATTACAACTGCAATAGACACAAGTAGCAGATAGAGCCAATTTCCCCAATAGACAATCAGGAGAACTAACGGTACCAGCACAACTACACTCAAGGCTCTCCGCCAAAACATAGGTTTTGTATCCTGCTAATCAGTAACTGACAACTATTCCTAAGTCTCTAATAACTCAGATTCTTTTGCCTCCGTCAACTCGCTAATCTGGTCGATGTATGCATCCGTGAGCTGCTGAACGGGGTCGTTACTTCCTTTTCCGCGCTTCTTATTGCCGCCGCGGCTCCTGCTTTTACCACCGCCATCGCCGTCACCACCTTCAAGTTTTTTGACAGCTTCATTGGCATCGCGGCGAATATTCCGAATCGCCACTTTACCCTCTTCAGCGAGTTTACGGACGACTTTCGTCAACTCGGTTCGGCGTTCCATTGTGAGCTCGGGGACCAAGATCCTAATAACGTTCCCGTCGTTACTCGTTGAGAATCCGAGATCGGAAAGAGCTATTGCTTTCTCAATTTCTGTAATTAGCGTTTTGTCCCAAGGTTGAATGACGAGCAGACGAGGCTCAGGAGTCGTAATCGTGCCGACCTGACTCAGCGGGCTTTTACTACCGTAATACGTAACGCTCACCTGGTCTAAGAGTGCTGTTGTCGCGCGCCCTGTTTGCACGTGCGACAGTTTCGTCGCCGTTGCTTCGACCGTTTTCTGCATTCGGGACTCAGCCTGTTGAAGAATTTGTTGCATCTGATTTTTCCCCAGAGTAGTTATCGGTTATCGGTTGTCGGTTAAAGAGTTTCCTCTGGCATCCACAGAAACCTCTTGTAACTTTAACCAAAAACTCGTCTACCGATACTTTTGCTAAAGCACGAGTTGTTGGTTAACACTGACAACCGTTCCGCTATTCCATTATCTTTACTGTCCAAGGACATAGAGCACAAAACGTTTGACGACGATATTCTCGCCTAATTGGGCTATAGCGTCCTTTACAAGGGTTTCAATGGTTTTGTCTGTATCGCGAATATAGGCTTGCTGTAGGAGGCATGTCTCTGAGTAAAACTTAGATATCCGTCCTTCAACAATCCGGTCAGCGATGTGGGCAGGTTTACCTTCTTGCTCCGCTTGAGCTTTCAAAATCGATTTTTCAGCCTCAAGGTCCTCGGCGGGTACATCCTCCGGCTTAAGGTATTTCGGTTTAGCGGCTGCGACCTGCATCGCAATCTCTTTCCCTAACGCTTGGAATTGTTCCGTTCGTGCGACAAAATCGGTTTCGCAATTCAGTTCAACTAATGTACCAACACGGCTGCCGGGGTGGATATATGAAATGATCAAACCCTCTTCTGTCGCCCTGCCACCTTTCACTTCGGAAGCTTTCAAGCCTTGCTCCCGCAACTTCTGAATCGCTTCGTCAATATTTCCATTCGTCTCTGTTAGCGCCTTTTTGCAGTCCATAATCCCTGCCCCCGTGCGCGAACGGAGGTCGCTAACGAGCTTTGCTGTAATTGCCATTTATCCTCCTCTTATTTTCGCTTTGGCTTTCTTCACAGTGAAGGAGCCGTGAGCGGTCGGAGGAATGGTTGTCAGTCCGAGAACGGGGACGTTCCGTTTCGGTGGTCAGTTATCGGTTAAGGGACCGCTTGTGGCATCCACAGAAACCTCTTGTAACTTTGACCAAGAACTCGTCTACAGATAATTTTGCTAAAGCGCGAGTTCTTGGTCAAGACTGATAACTGATAACCCTTCCTCTGATAGCCAATTTATTGAGACTGTTGTCG
>JAPPBX010000016.1 GCA_026702755.1 Candidatus Poribacteria bacterium
GTATCACCAGAAACGCCCGCATTCGGCGTTAGGGTATTTGACACCTCTCGAATTTGAGCAAAAAAACTTGTCTTAACTTTACGGAATTGCGGCCCTAATTAGCGTTGGCACTACATGTCGTCGGCGTTTTCGGAGTTGATCTTGAGGATTTTGATAGAGGTTTTAGCATCGGGTTGAATTTTCATTGAAGGTATCCCAAGAGTTCCGATGGTAAGTACTGTCTGTCCGCTGGCGAGGTTTCCTTGGGAAACACCCTATCAAAAACACCTCGCCAATCATGTTCTACCATAAATAGCCTTGATTCAAGAACAGAATTTGATAATCGCTATGAAGTATGTTATACTTCAATTAAAAGGACGGATCGTATGGTTACCCGACAGGAAATCCAGGCGACATGTGATGATATCGTGCGCGAATTCGCGCCGCTACAAGTTATCCTCTTTGGTTCTTATGCGTATGGCACTCCGACAGAGGATTCGGATGTAGATCTGCTTGTTGTGATGGATATTCCGAAGTCGGAGTTTCTCAACAAAGCTATAGAGATCCGGCAACGTATTTCATACTCATTCGGTATGGACCTGTTAGTCCGTTCACCGGAAGAGATTGCGTATCGGGTCTCGTATAACGATTGGTTTCTTCGTGAAATTACTGAAAAAGGGGAGTTGCTCCATGGATCCGATGCGGACTGCAATGTTAAAAACCTACAAGGTCCTGATTACAGAACAGGTCTTCTCAAAAAGAGAGAGGACGACATGAACCCATTGACGCTGGAATGGATAGAGAAAGCTGAAGGTGATTATAGAGCAGCAAAGTGGCTTCAGCAAGCCCCGGATCCCGTGCATGACTCTATCTGCTTTCATGGACAACTGTGTATTGAAAAGCATCTCAAAGCTTGGCTGCAAGAGGCAAATATTCCTGTTCAACGGGCGCATAACCTTGAAGAATTGCTGGCGTTGATTATACCTACCCTGCCTGTTTCGTCCGATTGGCGGCCTGACTTTAAGAGAATAACAGGGTATGCAGTGGATCCCCGCTATCCCGGGGATTCAAGAACAGCTGAAGATACAGAGCATGCGATGCGCATCTGCGATGAAGTGCGTCAAGCAGTTCGCACGCAGCTAAAACTCGCGATGCCTGTGAATTGATATTGAAGACAAAACTGTTCCTGTTATAAAAAGAAATTAAACTTTTGTTGTAAGTGAAGGACAATTCAAACTCGTAATTCTGTTAAGGAGAAATACAGGTGAAAATAAAATCAACATTTCATGTTTTCGTGTTTTTGATGGCAGTACTGACCCTTAGTATGCCCTTTATCGCTCTCGCGCAAGAAGATCAATGGGAACTTGAAGCCAGAGTCTCTGCTAAACAGGATGCTGAAGCAAATACCAATCAAGTTTTGTGGATCGGTGGTAACTTTCTTTTGGGTTTGGCTGGTGGATGTGTGCTGGGTTCGGTTGGACTCCTGGGTGCTCATCTCTATGAACCTCCTGTTCCTGCCTCACGGCTCGTCGGAAAATCACCTGAGTACATCTCAACTTATGCAGATGCCTATAAAGCAAAAGCCCGAGATCTTCAGATAAGGTCTGCATTTATAGGATGTCTGGGAGGATCTGTCGTATCAGGCTGCGTGTTGGCTTCTTATCTTAATGACCAATAGTGAAACAGGTATGGTGATAAGTGCCAGAAGTTTATCACCACGCCATTCCTAAAAAATAGATGTTTAAAAACCTCCAATTCTCCATAACGCTTTTGTTCACGCTTCTTTTTGTCAGTGTGCTCTACGCTGCTCCGTTAAAGACGCTCTCCTTAGACTTTACGCGTGCGTTAACCGAGAACAACAAAACGGAGCACATTGCAGGCATACTCCACTACGATGTAAAGGCAGCGAGAGTTGTTGTTGAAGTCACCCAACCGCTCAAACAGATAATGGTTGTAAAGGAGAAGACGTTGGAAATCTATTATCCTATAGAAAAACAGGCGTTCCGTTTTATTTCCAAAGGACGCATTCCGCTTCCGTTTGTTGAATCTATCATCCAATCCACGCAAGCAGAATATGGGTTGACAGCGATCGGGTATTCTTTGGAAAAGCACGATATTGTAGATAAGGTGCTCTATACCTATTGGGCACCGCCTGAAAAAGCGAAAGAGAAACTCGGCACCGTCATCCTCGGCATGCGGGATGACCGACTTATCTCTGCCGAGGTCAAAAACCCAAAGGGGTATGTCATCGCCAGATCACACTATCAGGATCACAGCAGAATCGGCATTAACTATATTCCGATGAAGGTCACCTCGAGCGCGTATGGACCGAAATCTGAAGTGCTTCAGTCTGAACATATCCTTTATAGCAACCCACAAGTAAACGTGAATTCGCCGAATCCGATGCTAAATTTCAGAATCCCTGAATCCGTGGAGGTTAAAGAGATCAAATGGTAAATCGTCTCATTCTTTTCTGTGTGTCTTGTTTATCCGCCATTATTTTCGTTTTCCCAGCGTTTTCGGGTGAAGCCGCCGATCTTGCATTCATCCGAAAGGTCAACCCAATTGTGAAATCGAAACCGCAGGAGATTGTCCGTTTTAATCCACAGGAAACCTCGGAATTGAAGTTAGTCGCGACGGGACTGATTCGTTTCTATCAGAAATTCATCTCCAGTCAAGACGTACCGGCATGTGGTTTCCACCCGTCCTGTTCGCGTTTCGGCATGGCGTGTATACAGAAATACGGTATGGTGCGCGGTTTGCTGCTGACTGCTGATAGATTAATCCGGTGCAACGGGTCGCAATGGCAGCATTACCACAAAGATAGCGTAACGGGTAAATACATTGACCCTGTTTTGGACTATGCAACCGTGAAATAGTTCAGCCTTAGTAAAGGAAGTTGGGTTTCACTTTATTCAACCTGGGGAAATACACAGAAATACGCGGAAACACGCAGAGACACCCAAGCAAAGACCCCAAGCAATACGCAGAAATACCCAAGCAAAAACACCTACGGACTTTATGAACACTACGCAAATATACAGATTCCTGCTCATACTTTTCCTCACTGTTACGTTTCTCCCCTTCGCAGCCGCCGAAGAACCCATTGAATATTATACGTCCGAAAACGTCCGTAAATTCGCCGATTTTCTATATGAAGAAGGCGATTATCTCCGCGCAGCGGGTGAGTACCAGCGTTATCTTTTTTATAGTTCAGGTTCAAAGGCACGCTTAGAAAGCGAGCGTACCGGAGAAGGGACAGACAGCGATCAGATTCGCTATAAAATTGCTGTCTGTTATCGCTTTGCTGGTCAAACCGAACAAGCAATTCGGAGTTTTGAAACGCTTCTGAAAACGCACCCTGAAGGTCAATTTGCGAGCCGTGCCTACTATCAGATCGGTGCTACCTATTTTCTGACGGATCAGTTTGAGCAATCTGTGCAGTTTTTACGTGGCGCACTGCCACGCATAACGGATACACGACAACATGCCGAAGCCGAGCAACTTATTGGACTCTCTTATCTGATGCAGAAACAGTGGTCTGAAGCAGGCGAGGTTTTCAAGGTACTACAGGGATCAGATATGCTTATGGTTAGCGAAAAAGCGAAAGTATATCACAAGTATGCGGAGGCAGGGGCGCGTCTACCCACCCGAAGTCCTTTTTTGGCTGGCGTGCTCTCTACAATTCTCCCGGGAGCCGGGCGATTCTATACGGGTAGGATCGGCGATGCCCTCAACTCTTTGTTCGTTATTGGTATTACAGGGTGGCAGGCTTACGATGGTTTCCGTAGGGACGGTATATCATCGGTGAAGGGATGGACGATCGGCACGCTTAGTGGTATCTTCTATGTCGGCAACATCTACGGCTCGGTCATTTCAGCCCGCGTGTACAATCGCAACGTAGCGGACGAGTTCTTGGCGACACTGTCTGTAGAAATACCGTATTGATTGCGGAGCTCTACATATCCTACCTTCTTTTTTCTCTCAAGAGAATCTCGCCGTCAAAGTCTGCAATTTCATGATGCAGATGGCGATTGCCACTGTTGACCCCGACAGTGCTTTCACTGAAAGTGAGAGTTTGTTGAGAACCGCTACGGTTGTAGACCGCCCAACCGTTTTCAAAGGCGCGGACAAAGAGACCAGCGATGCCTTGATATTGGACCGCTTTTTCTTGGATAGGTTGCCCCATATCTACGTCCCAGAAGTCATACCAATTGTGGAGATGGTCAGGGACTGGTATAGCATTGTCATCGCCAAACAACACATAACCGTCAGAATGCGTTAAACTAAGCGCGGTAATCATACGCATCCACTGCTGGTTTTCTTCGCTATTTCGTTCTGCAACTCGTGTGTTGAGGTTTCCCATATAATCCGTTACCACGCGCCACCCCTCTAAGCAGTTGATTCGTGGTTCTCTCAGATGCTGTTCCGCCCACAGTAGCGTCTCTTCTATCTGCAGGATCTGATCAAGGCTATATCCTTTGGCGTATTCTCGCTTGTAACACTCCATAAAGATACCGTTTACGTACGGTGCTGATTTTGGGATTTGACGCGTATTCGCGTTGACGAGGATTAGGAAATCGTCATCTACCTGCGCTCGTATTTTGTGCAAGATAGACAATCGCGCTTCTAATTCAGCTTCCGGCGTGAGAATGGTGTCTGACCAGTCATCAACACCGATTGAACTGGTCGCACCATCCTCGTTCCACCAATCCAGCATGATGCCATCAAAGAGACCAGACGCGTTCAATGCCATTGCTTGATTAGCTATCAGATTCTGCACTTCTGGATTCGTGAAATCTATGAGGTAGCTAAGGACTGTATCGTTTTCGTCAATCTTTCCATCCCCGTTGGTATCCTCACCCCAACCGATAACCGGTTCACCGTTCTTGTCCCTGAGCCAGTAAGGTGAGTCCGGCGGGTAGAAGCCAACCTCCCACCAATTTTCCACGTGCGCTTCATTTTCCCGCGAGAGATATTTCCCATCTCTACATCGGATTTCAACAAGCATTAAAAGATGAGGATTTAAGGATAGAAGTTCCACTTTTCTTTGACCAGCAACATTGAGTTGGTTCGGATTCAAATCTGTTGCTATACCTTGATAAGGCTGCTGTTCTGATATATTCCAAGGAATTCTTAACAACGAATACGGGTCGTGGAAAATGAGATCGTGTCGGGCAAGACGATGGAGTTCGCCTTCATTAGGTCTATTTTCGATGTCGTTCCATGCCTGAAAGATTGAAGGATAATTTCTCATATATTTTTTCGCTTGAGGGTGCTTTTCTGCGTCCCCGGTATTTGACGCTATTGTTCCAAGAACGAAGAAAAGCATCAGACATTTGGCATTAAAAGTTTTCATCGCTATTGTGGAAGATTTGACTTCAGTTTTCCCCATGTTGTTGCTAACTTATCTTGTGGTTTTACTGCCAACACACCTTCAATGCCTTTGTTCATCAATTCCTGAATCTCTTGCTCGGAGCGCGCAATGTTTGAAATCCTGACCTCATCCATTCGTCCCTCTAAGAAAGGACCGGCACCGCGTCCGAGCCACAAAACATCGTCGTTCGGAGTGATATTACCGCCGATATTGCCTTCGCCGTCTAAGACCCCGTTGATGTAAATCTTGGCATCGCCGGACTTGGCATCGTAGGTTCCAGCGATATGCGTCCATTTCTTCAGTGGCATATCCGTTTTACCGGCAGCGACTGCAGCTCCCCAGGCATGCTTATCCGTAGTCATCCGGATTAGTACCTTCTTATCGCTCCGAGGTCCCACTTTGTAGGTTGTCTCTTTCGTGGCACCTGTGCCGCCAGCGGTTGACCATGCCTCAAGATAGAGCCACATTTCGACAGTGAGACCCTCAACCAGATCTAAACTGTCGCTATCGGGAATTTCTACAAAATCTCTGGGGCCATTTCCTCCAAAAACCAATCCACCACCGGGATTTCCCTCTCCCCATTTCGGACCCATGAGTTCACCATCGTTCTTATGTTCAGAGAGGTCTTTGACGACCTTCCCTGCGCCTGACTCAAAGGTATAGAGGAGGACGGTATGTTCATCTTGTGCAAAACCGGGTAGACTTCCGACAAATATTAGCAGGGAAGCGAATGTTAGCCAGCATAGGGTGTTTACAGCGTTTCGCATGGTAAATCGTTCCTTCTTAAGTATGGTTTGTCATTTTAGCATGGATTGATTCAATCCGCAATTTTAAAATGGGCATGCCGTATTAACAGGATTGTTCTTGCATTATTTTTTTTAAGCGTTATACTGACTTTCAGAGAGCACATCACATTTTAATCGAATAGGGACTCAACATGCAGTACACATCACAACAAAATGATTGGTTGGTTCAGCCTTTTCGTCAACCCGCTTCGGTGGAGGAAAAGGACAATCGGCTTATTCTTGATAACGGACTCATCCGGCGAACGTTCGTCACCTCACCTAATTTCGCGACAGTTGATTATACTAATCAGATTACTGATAGTGGTCTTCTTCGTGGCATCAAACCGGAGGCGGTGCTTACGATTGACGGACACCAATTTGAGGTCGGTGGCTTGAAAGGACAGCCCGACTACGCCTATCTTGATTCGGATTGGATTGTGGACTTGACCAGTGACGAGAACGCATTTCAATTTCACGAGTATCGAGTCGGTGAAACTGAAATCCGCTATCCGTGGGTCCGCAGGCGTTCTTCGACATCATCAGTATATCCACCGGAAGGTGTGACACTAACGGTTGCGTTTTCACCGCCGCCATCCGTTGACTCCCTTCGGGTTTATGTGCACTATGAACTCTACCAAGGCATTCCGGTCCTGTCCAAGTGGATCACTGTTCGCAATGAGGGTCAAAAACCTATTCTATTGGATGCCTTAAGCTGTGAAATCCTTGCGATCAACGAGCAGGAGAAGCATCGGCTACAGGTCGAAAGCGATTACGCCTTCAGTGGAATGGAAACGACACAGTGGGGTCCAGATGCGGATTACAAGACGCAAGTCGATTATCACTATCAGATGCCACTGTTGATGAGAAGTTTCTATCCACTCGGTCCGGGAGTATCCCTTCAACCGGGAGAGACTTTCAGGAGTTTTCGCACCTTCGAGATTCTGCATGACAGTGATGCTCGTGAACGAAAAGGACTTGCGCGTCGTAAAATGTATCGCACGGTCGCGCCACAGGTCACCGAGAATCCTATCCTCATGCACGTTCGGAGTGCTGAACCGGACGCGGTCCGTTTGGCAATCGATCAGTGCGCCGAAGTCGGATTTGAAATGGTGATTATGACCTTTGGGAGCGGCTTCAATATCGAGAGCGAAGACCCGGAATACATCGCCACGATGAAGGAATTGACCGATTATGCCCATCGTAAAGGTATTCAAATCGGTGGCTATACGTTGATGTGTGCCTCGCGGGGTGTGGGCGAAGACTTCAACTGTATTGACCCAGACACTGGACAACCTGGAAGTCGGTTTGGACAGAGTGCTTGTCTGGCGAGCCGCTGGGCAGACGGTTATTTCCAGCGGGTGCTGAATTTCATGGATGCAACTGGGATGGATATCATTGAGACTGATGGTCCTTATCATGGTGATGTCTGTGCATCAACGACGCATGAATACCATAACGGGTTGGCGGATTCGCAGTTGCGCCAGTGGGAAGCGTGCGTTCATTTTTACCACGCATGCCGAGCACGCGGTATCTATATCAATTCGCCAGATCAGTATTACCTCAACGGTTCAAACAAATGTGGTATGGGCTATCGCGAAACAAATTTCAGCTTGCCCCGCGAGCGGCAAATTCTAATCGCTCGGCAGAATATCTACGATGGAACTTATGAAAAGACACCGAGTATGGGCTGGATGTTCGTTCCGCTGGTGGAGTATCACGGTGGTGGGCAAGCCGCAACGTTTGAGCCGCTTTGTGACCACCTTGATGACTACGAATCACATTTAGCGCAAAACTTCGGCAGCGGTGTAATTGCGTGCTATCGCGGTCCCCGGCTTTTTGATACGGAACAGACGAAAGCAGTTGTTAAGAAATGGGTTGACTTCTACAAAAGGTATCGCCCAATATTGGATTCTGACTTGATTCACGTGCGCCGTCCAGATGGGCGTTCTATTGATTGTGTGCTCCATGCCAACGCGCAAATCAGTCCGTGTGGACTCGTGATGCTCTATAACCCTACACGGACGAGACAACAGATGACTTTGAGGTTGCCGCTCTATTATACTGGATTGTCTGAAATTGCCAAGATTCGTGCAGGAGAAGGTGAACCTAAAAGGTACAAAATCGACCGGAATTACAATGTTGAGATTCCTATTAAGATGGAAGCCAAGAGCGTTAACTATCTCGTTATTGAACCTGAAGTTTGAACGCTCCCTAATTTTTCGATGTCAGCGGATTTCTGACATGTTGGGTGCCTGAGTTAATGAAACAGATTTCCTCACGTATGTTGAACCGTTCATTCATAAATGGAGGTAAAAATGAGAGTAATCCAATTAGCAAAAGCGATTTTAGTATCCGGAACGCTGATCTGCATCAGTTTCATGATCTCAGATCTAAGTTCTGCCAAGCTCGATCCGGACGCAGCTTTGGGAATATGGTTTTTTGATGAAGGTAAAGGTGGCGTGGCAAAAGATTCTGCCGAAAATGGGAATGACGGAGAGATTGTTGGTGCTAAATGGGACACTGGCCAGTACGGTGAAGCTCTACAGTTTGAGGGTGGAGCACATGTTGCTGTCGGTGATTTTTCTGATTATGAGGATGAAGTGTCAATCGTTGCTTTGATTAAAACGCCTGCAGCCCCAGCATGGTCTGACATCATTGTAGGTCCCTGCAGCGACGTTATCTTGACATTGCAGAACCACAAATTAAATTTCGCTGGACAGTGTGGACAACCAATTCCGCATAACACATGGTCGACAACCTTATTGAACGATGATAAGTGGCATTACATCGCAGGGACTTATGACGGTAAAAAAGTGAATGTCTATGTCGATGGTGAATTAGAAGCATCTAATGCTGCCGCAGGTCCATTTGTAGCGGGACCGAAGTATATTGGCTCCAGAGACGACAAACAGGAGGCTTTCACAGGTCTCATTGATGAGATCGCATTTTTCAATGCCGCGCTCTCAGAGAATGATGTAAAAGCGATTTCCGACAGTGGATTATCTATCGCACTCGGTTTTGCAGCGGTTTCTCCGCAAGCGAAACTTGCCACGACTTGGGCGAAATTGAAAACAGAACCCTAATTCGCTAAAGGTATCAACTGCGCTATTACACCTGAGTTCCGCTTTGCTTTAGTGAATCAACGCCGAATTATCCGAATGAAACCCAACGCTTCATTGCACCCCAGCTGGTGAAAGCGTTGGGTTTCACTGTAACGTTTCACATAGCAACTTGCGAAAAAAATACCGTTTTTTTAATACTGGTATGTCTTGTATTTCCCCATTCAACCCAACCTATAAGAATCTGGTTCTTATGTATCGGACTCATCTTATAGTAAAGCCCACAATTACTTGGACATTGAGGGAGGCGAGGATACAATCCTCGCCAGCGGCAGTGAGGATTTCTTTCACTAACCGCCTATTCACCTATTTTCGGGCTTTACTATAAATAAATTTTGAAGTTTCATGAAACGCACCCTTGTAGAAGAAGCCCGCGTTGCGGAAGGGCTGCTATTTTTTTCTGAACAAATCCAGTCGTTATCTGCCTAATCTAACAGAGGAAGACGTACCAAAAACTTCTAACCGTTAGTGAGGAAATCCATGAAACAGAAAAACTTTATCGTAGCACTTTTCGCTTGCATGCTAATGCTTTCAACCATAGTTGTACTAAATACTTGGACACAGAGTAAACTGTCGGTAGACGAGAAACGGTTCGACTTCGACCAGAATGATGTGCTCAGCGAAGCTGAACAGCAGCTCATGTTTAGGGTGATGCGGCTTGAAGCTGCCAGAGGAAACAAATTCAGTGAGAGCGAGATCCGTCAGATGCAAAGTGGAGAACGAGATAGATCTCGTAGAAGGGGAGGATTCGGTAGAGGACGTGGTTCCCGAGAACCTTCAGGACCTCGTCTTGATCCAGAGCAGGTCGCATTCAAAGATGGCGCAGCCACAATTCCGGACCGCGAGACCTTCAAAAAACTCTCATATCAGGGCACGGATGTCCGTATTGATACGCAACTGACCGGAATTGAATTTGTAAAGTTTCAGATTGAGAGGACACATACAGAAAATCCGCAGCTTTATTTCATGAACACGGTGACCCATCGCTCCCATGGCAGCTTCATGGGGGCTGCGGGTTTGGGACGCGGGCAAGGACAGATGCGCGGTGTGCTGAGTTATCGTCCACTTTTCACTTCTCCGAATGGTGAACCCGGTGTTTATACCTTTGAATTTAATCCAAACGATGCCTTCCCGTTTGAGGAAATTAAGCTTGCTCACGATCTGCTCGTTGCTAAAATGCCGATACTGAAAAATCGCCTCGGCTATTGTCCGTTATGGGGAGCCATCGGTATTTATAATCGTGAAAAAGCACTCTATGACGCAGCGGAATTCCCTGTCTATTTTGAAGATGACCTTTACGCCAACATCGGCTACCTTCCGCTGAATCAGGCAGCGTCATTCGGTCGGCTACGTGTATTGGCGGTGGATGAACGTCCTACAGTTCGGGATATTGTCATCTGCAAAACGTTGCCAAACGAGATGCCGCGTGTCGCTGGGGTTATCACGGGTGTCCAGCAGACGCCGCTTTCGCATGTTAACCTTCGTGCTATTCAGGACAAAGTTCCGAACGCCTTCATCGCTGAGGCATGGAAAAGCGCAAGGATTGCACCACTCATTGGCAAGTACGTCTACTATAAAGTGAACGCAGACGGTTTTGAAATTCGGGAGGCAACACTCAAGGAAGTGGATAGCCATTTTGCCGATTTACGTCCCCCGAAAGCGCAGAAACCGGAGCGCAACCTCTCTCTTAGGGAGATTCTACCGCTTGATAATATCCGCTTCACAGATTCATCTGGCTTTGGTGTCAAGACCGCTAACGTAGCAACACTCCGCACATTTGGATTTCCAGAAGTCACGGTGCCGAACGGATTTGGTGTTCCCTTCTACTTCTATGACGAATTCATGAAGCACAACGGTTTCTATGAGGAGCTTGAGAGTTTGCTCAAAGATCCAACGTTTCAAAGTGGACAAGACACAAAAGTCGCAGAGTTGAAGAAGTTGCGGGCAGAGATTAGGAAGGGCGAAATGCCGGCGTGGATGATGGAGGCACTTTCGGAATTGCAAAGCGCATTTCCAGAAGGGACATCTCTCCGGTGCCGCTCCAGCACAAACAACGAAGACTTACCTGGTTTTAGCGGTGCAGGTTTATACGATTCCTTCACACATAACTCGGACGAAGGGCATCTATCAAAGTCGATTAAGCAAGTGTTTGCAAGCCTCTGGAACTTCCGGGCATTTGAGGCGCGTGATTTCTATCGGATCGACCATTTTACTACAACTATGGCGGTGCTTGTCCATCCTAATTTTGCAAACGAATTGGCGAATGGCGTTGCTGTAACCGATGATGTTGTCTATCAAACAATAGGGAATTACTATCTCAACACGCAGGTCGGTGAGGACCTCGTGACAAATCCTGAAGAGCAATCCGTTCCGGAAGAGATTTTATTGGATTGGTGGGACAGTAGTAACTATAGGGTTGTGAAAACTTCCAATCGCACAGTAGACAACGAACGCATTTTGACGGATGCCTACCTACGTGAACTGAGTCGTTATCTTGGTATGATACACAATAAGTTCAGTCAGCTCTATGGACCCGTTGGGCGGACGAAGGATTTCGCTATGGAGATTGAGTTCAAGATTACGAGCGACGGGAAACTCTCGATCAAACAAGCGAGACCATGGGGATATTAACGGCAAGGGCGCGATCTTCCAACCGCGCCCATTGTATGTCCGATTCGATAATCACAGCATCGAGTTTGGGAACCTCACCCTCGGTGCCAAGTGTGCATAGTAATGCTAATTCGTTTTCTTAATTTTTCCCCAGACCGTAAGAAATCTATTTAGGACTGTTACACTCAGACCGCTCGGAACGAATTGCTCAACAGTTGGAAGAATCGCGGGCCCCAATCCTTCTGCAACGCCTCCGACAGCATAGATTTTATTCGCAATAGTGCCAATGCCTAAGAAAACCCTCGCCGTTGGCATCTCGGGGGCTTCTGTCCATGTGTCATTATCAGGATCGTATATTTCAACGTTCGTTAGCCCGGGACCTTGCACAACAGATGTCCCTCCAACGGCGTAAATTTTTCCGTTCACAACGCCCACTGCCAAAGCGGTTCGGGGTGTTGGCATATCTGCTTTCTCTGTCCATGTATCCGTTGCAGGATCATATTCTTGAACCGTTTCGAGTACAGGACCTTGCACCGCAGGTGTCCCGCCGATGAGGTATATTTTTCCATCAATGCTTGTAGCAGCCATTCCTGAAACCGGTGTTGGCATATCTGCCTTTTTGCTCCATGTATCAGCTGCTGGATCATATTCTTCAACGGTCGGCAGTATAGGTCCAACATTTTGTGCGACACCCCCAATTGCGTAAATTTTACCGTCTACGGCAGTCGCGGTAAAAAAGGAGCGGGGTGTTGGCATATCCGCTTTTTGGGTCCATATATCGGTTGCTGGGTTATATTCTTCAACGCTTCCGAGGGCTGGAGCTTGCGCGCTCCACCCACCGATAGCGTAGATCTTCCCACCAACGACGCAAGTTACAACACCGGCACGTGCCGCTGGCAGAGGTGCCTTCTGAACCCATTTGTCCGCATCTGGGTCATAAGCATCAACAAAGTCAACGGGTTCAGCGAGCATTCCACCGATAGTGTAAAGTTGGTTGTCAACAGTGGATACGGCGAAAAACAGTCTCGGAATTGGCATGTCTGCTTTTTGATTCCAGTTTTCAGCTGTAGCATTATGTATCAAATAGAAAGTGAGTGAGATAGCCAATAGCCATCCCCAATTAAAAAACAAAGATCCGTTTGATTTTATTTTAAATTTTCTTTTCATTGAAAATCTCCATATTATAGTAAAACCTACAATTAATTAGACATTATGGAAGGGCAAGGTTCCAAACCTCGCCAGCGATGGTAAAGTGTTTTGTGTTTTCCAAAGTGCCCTTTTATTTTTGGATTTTACTTTAGTTTGAAAGGTACTAAGGATGCCACCAGTACGTAAGTTTCCCGACAACCGTCCAACCGAGGCGTTTGATGCCACCATCACGGGTATCGTAACTCTGGTCGAAGACGAGGTAAAAATCGCTACCGGGACGATAGATGTAGTTCACCAGAAAATTGGCGGAGAGCACATCCGTATCCGTACTCCATTGTGTAAACAGCTTCGTGAAAAGTATTGTTGAGAAGGAGTAGCTGACACGTCCGCCGAAAGCGTTGGCATCGAATTCTTCACCGGGTAGCGTGATGCGGTTAAATTCGATGAACGGTTCTATACTAAGCTTGGCGTTGGGTCTAGCGGTTGCGTCTATTGAAAAGCCTCGTCTCGTACCGCTATAAAACTCACCGAATTCCACTTGCAATTGTCCAGAAATCATCCGACTGCTGCTGGTCCGACCTGATACCTGAAACGAAGTAAAATTGTAATCACCTTCTGGAATTTCCTCCCCTTGAAGATTGAACCCTACATCCAAATTTTCGGTTGTATTCTTGACTTCAAACCCGATGTCGTCTCCGGTTTCAAATTCAAATTGGGTCTCGAAGGTTATCTCCTGAGTTTCCAATTCGTTTGCTTGTGTCAGCACGAGATCGATTTCCGGTCCGATCTGAATTTCGCGGATGCCAAATTTGTCGGGCCAAGGTGTATAACTTCCTCCACCGCGAAAACGACGCACATCTCTCCGTTGAATATAACCGACTTCCGGATTGAAATCCTCGCCGATGTCTGTGTATGAGGTATCGAGTCGAAACAGATTCGTGCGCCAATCGCCCCCAATAAAGAAGGCGTTGCTGTTTCCAGAGACATCTGCTTCAAAGGTGCGAGACCATAATCCCTCAATATTAATCTCGCGCGTGGGACGGTAAGAAAAGTCAAGTCCTGCCGTACGGTTATATGCATCAGCGTCTTGCTTATTGATAAGGATCCCACCAACAGTTGACCCTGCTAAGATGTCTCGGTTCACTCGCACCACTGAGTAGTTCGTGCGCGGTTCACTAAACATGTCTTGTTCGGGAATGCCTATTTCTTCCTCTTCAAATGTGTTTGTCAACACGTTCAGGATTCCTATACCGTAGGGTCCGATTTTCCCTGTCATTTTTCCACCACCGAGAATCGGAATTGCGCGCCCTTCCGCAAGCCCAATCTGACGGCTATAAAAGAGCAATAGTGGAGGCGGTCGACGGAAACTTGGGCGTGGAATCCCGACATCGAAAATACTGGCACCTTCCAAGAAGAACGGGCGCTGTTCTGGGAAAAAGAGGTCGAAACGTGTGAGGTTCACCTGCTCCTGATCTGCTTCTACTTGTGCAAAATCGGTGTTAAAAGTTAAGTCAGCGGTTAGATTCGGGGTTACACCGTATTTAAGGTCCAAACCGGCATCAAATACTCCGTCAGTTTCCTCCATTGAGGATTCATAACTCGCGCCGGGTAAAACATAAGGGAGCAATTCCAGATGTCTTGAGGGCGAAATTCCCTCTAATCCTTCAAGCGTGCCGAAGTAGGCGGTTCGATATTTTGCCAGTCCACCATAAGTTTTGGGTGCTTCATTCCATGCTGCAATTTCTCGTTTTCGTGCGATTTCGCGCCCGAAATTTAATCCCCAATTCATCACGTCGCTTTGTTCAAAACGGAGTTGACTGAACGGAATTGCGATTTCCACTGTCCAATTGTCTTCATTGATTCTACAACGGCATTCCCAAACAATATCCCAACTTGTGTTGAGACTCCCGCCACTGTTGGAGACCGCTGTGTCTTCCATCCCACCCACTGGGGTGAATCGAAAGAAAACGGCGTTCCGTCGGTCATTGTAAGTGTCCAGCAGCAGAAAACCGTAATCGTTGGAACGCAAGCCGGAGGAGTCCCGGCGCATGTCGTTCGCGACAATCTTGTCCATCTCATCAAAAAAAACGAATCCAAAGTACAACTTTTTGTCATCGTAAAGAATGCGTATTTCGGACTGTTCTGTGGCGGGATCGCCTTGGTCAGGTTGGATCTGGTATAGCTGCCGGATCGGTTCTACACTTTGCCAAACGGATTCGTCAAGCACCCCATCCACTTTGATTTCCTCAGAAGTCCGGTGGGCTGACATGCGCGGTAGCTCGCGTTCGGTCTGCGCATCGACTCTGATGGAAACGGATAGAATACACACCCACAATAGTGTTAAAATTCCTACCTTTCTCCAACATTGTTGAAATTCAAAATCAGTGATAAAGTGTGACATCATAGATAAATACCTCCCTTTTAGCAGCTTCCGTGAGGTGAGCCATAAACGCCGCCATCAGTTCATTCTTTTTCCATCAACGGCGATAGATGCTAACCTCCATGCCATCGCGCCTACCGGGTCGCCGCCGACTCTCAAACCAGTGTGTTTCGGAATCGTACTGTGAGCGAACATGTTCTAAGTAATCTGCCATCTGCTCTGCTCTACCGACGTTGTCAGCGACGAGCGTTGCTGGATTCGTTAGCCGGGATTCAATGGCTTGGAAACAGGAATAGTAGCCATCTTTGTTATTGTCAAGAAACAGAAAATCGACAGGTTCTTGGATGGTTTTGAGAACTTCTGCGGCATCTCCGATACGGGAATCCACAAGATCTGCCACACCTGCGCTTTCAAAATTTGCGCGTGCTCGCTGTGCGTTGGCATCCTCTATTTCCACTGTTATCAAACGTCCTGTGCCTAAAGTTTTCAGTACGCGTAATATCCACAGTCCAGAATAACCGATGGCAGTTCCGCATTCTACAATTAGGGAGGGTTTTGCCTCTTCAACACAACTCGCGAGTAGTTTTGCCTTGTCGGGTCCGAGCATCGGCACTCGTTCTGCGCGACACTGTTCTTCGACTTCTTCTAAAACTTGATCTAACATTATGGGATCTCCGTATTATCCGCGTCTTGCGGACCAGCGATGTGATAATCAAGCAATTCGAGCATTACTTTGTGATGATCGGCGGAAGCATAGTGTTCCAAGAGCGTTTTGGGACCGTGATTCAAAGCGAAAATACCGTAGTCATTTCCGTTAGGCGATCGGGTAATGGTATGGATATGGTCCAAACCACCACCTTCGTTATTGAATTCGATCCAGACAGCAGGATTAAAAACGCGGTAGTAAATCGGATCGTTAGAAGTCATACCACCGATCCAAACGAAATAGGTATCGTCAAGTCCGGCATTGATATCAGCCATCCAGAGGTCGGCAAACTCGGCTTCAAGATTATAGACATAGGTTTTGATGATATCCCGAAGTTTCTCTTTTTGGAGGTCATTCATCTCTGATGCCTTCAAACCTACTCCTACAAAATCGGAATAGTCGTAATTCAGAAAAGGGTCTGTCGTTCTGCCAGCACCCACTCGGAGTCCGCGACGACCTGTTTGAGTCACTTTCTCTCTTTGACTTACGTCAAGGCTATTAAGTAAGGCGAAGGCTTTGCCTCTTTCATCCCCAAGTACTTCAATACCGCTGATAACTGCCGGTCGAGTTCCAATGAGGTTAGGAACGATAGAAACGGCATCACCGTGCACTAAAAAGTTGAGTGCCAAATGATGTCCATCCAATTGGAAACCCCATGAACCGTCCGTCTCAGGATTTCCAAATAAGGCGATATGGTAAGGGTTTGATGCCCAGAAACCGGAATTGATATTGCTGAGATCTGTTTCAGCATCTTTTGTAATGAGAGAGATTTTGGTATAACCGTCGTCACTCAAGAATACGTTTAGAACTTCATAGAAGCGTGTCAATTGATCTATAGACAACTCACCGAAACGGATACCTCCGCGATCTTCATCCCTACCTGGCGGTAAATTAGTCCAAGAATAGGATTCCTTATGTCCGAGTGGATAAGATGCTGCGTCAAGGAGTTCGTCGCTCAACGATGCGCGGAAGTTCTTCATGACAGTAGCCAAATTTACAATTGACGGATTGGTAGAGATTTCGGCGATTCCGTCTGTCTTTTCTGCTTCAACGGTGGGCGCATCGAAAATGTTGAGTGTAAGTGCGGCTGTAATCGAGGCGGTGAGTACAATAAATGTGATTAAAATTTTGTGTAACATGAAGATCCCTTTGGGGGAATTGCCCCGCACATTATCGGTTGTCAGTTATTGGTTATCAGTCAAAGGCGAGTCTGTTCAATCAGAGGCAGCTTTAACTGAACATTGATAACCATCAAAGTGGAAACTTTTCATTAATCAACATGAGCGGGACTTCGTCCGCGAACACCCGATATGCCCGACTGATAAATGTCTTACCTTCGAGATGTTCAACAGCAGAGGGTAGATCGGTCAAGGTTTCTGTCCCACACCAGAGCAGTTCACGCCGAGTTTCTAAACCACTGCACCGTAAAAGTCCACCGAGTCCCTGTTTGTCGGATTCTAACCCGTCCAAAAGCGACTGTGGCAGACGTTGTGGTACAATTAGCGAGTCTGCATAGACATGAATTATCGGAGATGGTTCGTCCCGCGGGTGGGTTTGAAGAATGACTTGTCGTGAAATGATTTCTTCACCGGCGGGTAGTTGAAGCCAAGTGTGTTCGGTAGATAATGTCTGTTTTGTTTGTTGTAGCAGCACGACTTCTATTGGAACAAGTGTGTAACCTTCGATGAATCGTGTAACTGTTCCGTCTGTAACGAGCAAGCCGCGTTGGAAGGGTGTGAGACGTGCGAAGTTGATTTCTTTTATTTCTTTGGGTTTAGCATCTTGTGCAACAAATAATGCTTTCATACGCGTATTAATGAAATTGCCCGAATGCTCATTGAGGTTTATTTTCATACTCGAAATCTCTTTCTTTTGTGGTAGAAGCTCGTTGCTCAAAAATGACATGCAATTATTGAGGTTTGTTATGCAATTTAGACATATTAGTTTGATAAAGGTTCGTGAATATAAGACGGCTATAAGATTGACAAACGAATTATGAAGATGTATACTATGGATAAAGTTACATCTCAATGAGGTAAACGTTATGGTTCGTGATAATGTTTACGTTCAGAAAGCAATAGCCGGTGATGAGGCGTTCGGTGAATTGATCAAACGTCATCGTCTAAAGATTTATGAGGTTGTCATCACCCTTTTACTCTTCAGCAACTTCGCGGCAATCGCAGAAGAACACCCTTTATCTCTCAGTAGACATTTCGCCGCACAAGGCAATTACGATGCTGCCATCACCGAGTATAAACGTTTTCTCTTTTTCCACCCAGACGATGCACGTGTTGGCGAGGTATATTACAACATCGGGCTTGCCTATAGAGCACAGGAATTGTGGTCGGAAGCAATCACTGGTCTCCAGACGGCAATACATCTCGCCGCGAATAGCGAAGCGAAATCAGAATACCAACTGGAACTCGCTGTGACGTTGATCGCCGCGCAGGACTATGATCTTGCGCGGTTGGAATCGATTAAGGTCATGATGCGTTCCCCTTCCATAGGGCTGTATCGGCGTGCGCTTTTCTTGCAGGGTGTTGCCTGTATCTATCAGTTCAAATGGGAAGAGGCGCGCGAAGCACTGCAAACGTATACCACGGATGAAGGACTTCAGGCACTTTTTGACGATGCTCTTAATATGCCGCAGAAATCCGTCAGAGTCGCCAAAGTATTATCGCAGATTCTTCCTGGGATGGGGCAGATTTATGTAGGTAATTGGAGGGACGGGTTAAATGCGCTGGTGCTGAATGGCGCGCTCGGTTTTCTCACTGTTGATGCGGTGTTGGATGGTCATTATGTGGACGCAGCACTGTGGGGCACATTTATTTTCTGGCGTTACTATCAAGGTAACACTTTCCGTGCCGAGCAAGTGGTTGAGCAGTTCAACTTACGCGCGTCTCGTCAGATGGCAGATAGTCTCCTGCAGCGACTCCAAGAAATCATTGGCACGCCTTGAAAAGTGCTTCCTATACCTCTGAACGTTTTTGAAGGATATAGATGACTGCAACTATTACGATGGCGAGAATGAACGTCCAGATGTTGTAAATGTATGCAAGGAACGCCGCGAGCGCAAGCAGTATCCATTCATACCAGTGGGTTTTACGGACGAAGTAACCCATCGTGACCATTGAAAAAATAATCGTTCCGACAACAGCACTCGCCACAGACAACATGTATTCAACCGCTGTGCCATCTGTGAAGAGGATATGTGTATACGCAAATAGCAGCGGCATCACGTAAAGAAGTTTGGCGAATTTGAAACACGCCCACCCCGTTTTCCATGGATCGGCGCGAGCGATGGCGGCACCTGCGTAAGCACCCAATGCGACTGGAGGCGTGATGTTTGAATCTTGGCTCAGCCAGAAAATGATTAGGTGTGCTGCAATAACCGATAAACCCATCTCTGGAGTTGTCAGAACCGGCACAGCGAGTTCGGAAGTAATGAGATAGGCGGCGGTCACAGGAATTCCCATCCCTAAAACTAAGGAAGCAGCGGCGAGGAATAGTATTGCAATGGCCTTGTTATCGGCTGCGACAGATAGCACTAAATCTGGAAATATCCGTCCTAATCCTGTTAGGTCTATCACGGCGACAATGATGCCGATCGTGCCAACAGCACCGCCAATAGCGAGCGAATTCTTCGCGCCACTTACCATCGCTTCCCAGATACGTTTCGGTGTTAGTCGTGTCTCTGGACGGAAATAACTCACCCCGATTGTGACAAGAATCGCAAAGAACGCCGCTTTGTAAGCAGTATACCGGGCAATGAGCATCCCGATCAGGGTAAGCAGTGGCAGCAAGTAATACCAGCCGCTTTTAAGGAGCGGAATGAATTTCGGGATTTCTTCCTCAGATAGCCGTTCAAGTCCTTCCTTCTTCGCTTCAAAATGCACCATCACCCAGACGGATAAGAAATAGAGAATCGCTGGCATGATGGACAAAAGTGCGATTTTGCTGTATGGCAAGCCTGTTCGTTCCGCCATCAGGAAGGCACCTGCCCCCATCACGGGGGGTAGGAATTGTCCGCCTACGGAGGCGGAAGCCTCTACTGCTCCAGCGACGTGCGGACGGAAGCCGGTTCGTTTCATCAAGGGTATGGTGAACGTCCCAGTGGCGACTGTGTTTGCGATTGCGCTTCCGGCGACAGACCCGAAAAAGCCGGAAGTCATGACGGAAACTTTCGCCGCACCGCCTATTGAACGTCCCGCTAAGGACATCGGCAGATTGATAAAGAATTGCCCGACCCCAGATTTCTCCAAAAATGCCCCAAAAAAAATAAAGAGGATCACATAGGTCGCCATCACGTTTGCCATGATGCCGAAGACACCGGCTTGACTGAAGAAGCAGTATTCGATAATCCGTCGGATTGGAAAGCCTTTGTGGGCAATAACGTCCGGCATAGACCTGCCGAAAAGAGCATATAGGATACCAATTACGGCGATGATTGGGAGTGCCAAACCTACCGTCCGACGGCTCACTTCAAAACTAATTGCTATAGCGACTGCCCCTACGAAAATATCGAGTCGGTTGTAGTTGCCTGCCCGATTAACGAGATCTGGATACTCTACAATCCAGTAGCCGATTGTAAAAATGCTAAATCCGATCAGGAGCAGATCCAGTATGGATGGGCGGGAGGCGGGAGAGTTTTTACGACAGCGGTAAAACATACCGATGAGTGAGAAGGTTAGCAGAAGATAGAAACCGAGATGGTATTGTTCATTGGCACTACCGAACCCTGCGCTGTAGATATAAAAGATAACAAGCACAGCTGCGCCGAGTTCAAAAATCCATTTATATACTTTTTTCAGTTCAGTCCGCTGGGTGTCAATGCCAGTGATTTTTTTCGTTTCAGTTTGTTTCATCTTTCCTCCGCTAATAATTTTACATCAAATTGGGGCAGAAGGCAATAGTTTTCAGGTGAGTAAACGCTCTGTGTGGTGGGTGCGGTTTTCTATAAAGTCATTTTTAGTCTAATACGGTCGGTATGTCTATAATGCTTCCATTTTTTTTCAAAGAAACCAGAACGATCAGCAACTAACTTAACATTAGAAGGCAATCGGTAACGCCTAAACTTACAACTGGAATCCCAACTGTGGAAAGGAACAACTTATGAAACGTCCTACTAAATTTTTACTCAGTTTCTTTGTTTTGGGGCTTGCCCTTTCATGTGCGCGGACACCCGATCATCAAGTTGGTGAAAAGTTCTTAACACGCACATCAGAACTTGACTTGAAAAAATCTATTGAACTGCACCCTGTATACGCTATGCCGCGCGGGACTCCAGAAGGCCCCGGCCTACCCCTTGGTGTGGCTGAAGGTTTAGATACCAAAAAGGTAAAAGCGTCTACGGTCCGTGTGGCTTACGGAGAAGAGGATTCAACGATGATCGGTAGCGGCTTTTTCGTGGCAAATGACAAGATTGTTACTAACATTCATGGTCTTGCAGATGCTGATCTTGCGTCATTACACGTGAGGACCGATAATGCAAACTTTACAATTCGAGGTGTTACGGCGTTTGATACCCAAAATGATCTCGTCATTCTACAAATATCTGGCACTGGCGTACCGCTTGTCCTCGGCAATAGTGACGCAGTTAGCAGTGGTGAGACTGTTTTCGGTATAGGCTATCCTGCTGATAGGTTTAATATCATGGAGAACACTGTCCTTTCGGAGCGGCTTAACGGTGTGTGGCTTCGTGTAACACCGAACAGTCCGGGGGGTAACAGTGGCGGTCCTGTGCTGAATACCAAAGGCGAAGTCGTCGGTATTACTGTTGCTGGTAGCGGTGCTATCGGTTATGCCGTTGGGTCAAACGTACTCAAAGGACTACTTAACCGCTCAGGAACAGTTGAACCTTTGGCAAAATGGCAGAACAGAGGCTCAATACGCGCCTATCTCTATCTCTATCAGGCATCCAGCAAATTCTATACCGATGACTACGCTGGTGCGATAGAGGCAATTGATAAATTTGTTACGATAAACCCTACATTCACAGGAATAAGCATGAGATATGAGAATCGTGGATATGCCAAAGCCCATCTTGGTCGCTCTAAATTTGACAAAAATGCGCCGGAGGTAGCACAGCAATATTATCGTTCAGCGATTCAGGATCTTGATAAGGTCATCAGCATTACTCCCAAGAATACTCCCGCGTATTTCAAGCGCGGATATACGAGAACCCTCCTTGGTCACGCTGAATTTATCAAGGGGTACACAGAGGTAGCACAACAGTACTATCGGGCAGCGCTTGAAGACTTTGATAAAGCCATCGGTATCTACCCAAAGTTTCCCGCATACGCGGAGCGTGGAACGGTGAAGGTCGCCTTGGGCATCTCTGCAACCAACCAAGGACATACCACGGAGGCGAAGGAGCACTATTATGCAGCAATTGCAGACTTCGATAAGGCAATCAGTTTTGATCGGAATGATACTTATGCCTATATCGTCCGCGGGTATACAAGAATTTGCTTGGGTAACTATGAGTCAACTCAAGGGAATATGGAAGATGCGCGAAGCCTATACGAAGCAGCAATAACTGATTGTGATTCGGCTATCAAATTTGACGTAGAGAATCCTTATTACTACCACACGCGTGGTGTTGCGAAAGTTGCCCTTGGTGACTACAATGGCGCGATTGATGATTTCGATAAAACCGTTGATCTCAAGCCTGATTTTGCCAGAGCCCACTACAATCGCGCCATTGTGAAAGTGTTACTTGGGCAAAAAAGGGAAGCGAAGGCGGATTTTGAAAAGGCGAAGGAACTCGACTCAAATATAGAAAAATGATCTCCTATTTGCCAGCAAAGGTGAATTATGATAGAATGGCAGCACGTCAACTGACTCAAGGAGGAGACACGAAATGGCAATAGGATTGGGCGTTATTGGGATGAATCCCACGAATATGGGTTCAACTGCGACACTTTTGAAAGATGTACCAGATCTGAAATATGAACTCCGCGGCATCTGTGCAAAGCGGGCGGATGTCCTTGAGAACTATGCTAACCAAATTGGTGTGGACTTTTGGACGACAGATTATCGAGAATTGGTGCAGCGTGATGATATTTCTGTTGTCGCGATCTATTCCCCGGACCACTTGCATGCTGAACATTGCGTCGCTGCGATTGAGGCGGGGAAACATATCATCTGCACAAAACCGATGGTGACCAAGTTAGACGACGCACAACAATTGGTGGATCTGGTGCGCGAACACAAGGTCAAATTCCTTGTGGGGCAATCGATGCGGTTTGACCTCCAATTTTTGACGATGAAACAGTTCCTTGACGATGGCGATTTAGGCGAGATTATGTTAGCAGATGCCTATTATGTCCACGACATGCGCGAGGTCTACGATTTCACGCCGTGGCGACTCCATGAACCGCAAGATTTGATGTTCGGCGGTATTGTGCATCCTGTTGACTTATTGCGCTGTCTCCTCGGTGATGTAGATGAGGTGCACGCTTATGGGACGAAAGGCTTACTCACACCGGAATACCCTATAAAGAACAATTTTTTTCTCAACCTGAAGTTTAAGAGCGGACAGATCGCGAGAGCGATGGGACTTTACGATATCGTCCATCCTCCGATGCCGATGCAGCAGATCTCCGTTTTCGGAAGTAAAGGGACGGTAATTGGGGACTTTACGGACAACAAAGAGGGACACGTCAAGTTGATGCTCGATAAAATGGCCACCAGAGAACCTTTTGAAGTGATCTGTCCTCCTGAAATAGATACAAGCGTTTATGGACACGGACAGACGGTTATCCGATATATGCGCCATTTTCAGCAGTGTCTTGAGGAAGATTTGGAACCCTCGCCTAATGTGATTGACGGCGCGAAATCTATTGCTGTTGGTGTCGCGGCGTGGGAGTCTATTGAGACAGGACAGCCTGTGAAGGTATTCAACGAGTTTTAAGAATAACCCGTCTGGTAGTGGGCACCCACAAGGGGTGCCTCTACAATCATAATTCACAATAGTAGTGTATCGTAAAATCAACTATAAATTTTTCTTGACAATTTTCTTTGCATTGTATATAATTTAGGTATGCCTAAAATAATTTCTCAACACTTCTAACAATTCTGGCACATAGTGCCTAAAACTGGATGGGTGAAAAGCCCGTATATTTACCGCAGGGGAAACAGAGAGCGTTACCCGTTTCTCTTGCGGATTGGATGAGGCGATGCTTACACATGCAGCTGAGGATTATCTCAAGTCGATCTACAAGTTACAAGAGAAGGTTGGTAAGGTTTCGACGGGTATTTTAGCGGAATATCTCAATGTGAAACCTGCATCGGCGACTGGGATGATCAAAAAACTAAAGGCGATGCAATTAGTGAGTCATGAACGCTATCAAGGTGTGACGCTCACAGATGCCGGTAGAGCGATTGCGCTCGAAATTATCCGGCACCATCGTTTATTGGAACTTTATCTGTTCAAGGCACTCGGTGTGCCGTGGGATGGCGTTCATGACGAAGCCGAAAAGTTGGAACATGTCATTTCAGAAGACGTGGAAGCACGGATGGACGAGTTTCTTGGTTATCCAACAGCCGATCCACACGGTGCGCCGATCCCCGATAAAAACGGTGTTGTGATAAAGACAACACGTATTCCAATGACGGATTTACGTGAAGGACAATCTTGCGTTGTCGCTGAAGTGAGTGATACTGATTCTGCGTTGCTCCGACATTTGGGGAGTTTCAATCTTTACCCGGGCACGGCGTTCCGAGTTGTGGAGGTCGCTCCGTTTGAAGGTCCCTTTACAATTGACATTGCGGGACAACAGGTTGTCATTGGACGCGAAGTTGCGAAACATGTTTTTGTTGATAATGTGCAAGATCCAGATAATGTGTAGGCGCGCTGTGAAAGCGCGCTTCTTACCGCCGAAAGGAATCTAAAAATGGAACAGCAAGAACGGGTTCGACCGGATAATAAGACGGTCAAAGTATGGAAAAATCATTTACAAGATGAAATTGACGCGAGTTTCCTTTATGGCGTTTTCGCGGAGCTTGAACCGGATACCCAGCGGAAAGGAATCCTCAGTGAGCTTGCCGAGGTAGAGAATCAGCATGTAATCCGTTGGCAAAAGATGCTTATGGCATACAATGTCGGGGTCAGGAAACAGCAGCGACCAACGGTGAAAGCGCGGTTGATGGCGTGGTATGCTCGCCAGTTTGGTAGTGCGTTTCCGCTCTCACAGATGCTGAACGAGGAGGCGGGCGAAGTCAAAGACTATCTGGAGCTCCATAGAAACAGCACACTCGAAGAAGCGAAACAGACGGCACTTGCTTTAGCCAAGGAATCTGCGCAGCATACGGAGAGTTTGCAGGAACTGACTGGCA
Organism: Candidatus Poribacteria bacterium; assembly: GCA_026702755.1. NCBI lineage: Bacteria > Candidatus Poribacteria > Candidatus Poribacteria bacterium. The sequence continues at coordinate 25,445 of JAPPBX010000016.1, forward strand.
CCGTTGGAGAGCCTTGGCACAAAACCGAATCCGGGGGTATGATAGGCAACATCGTTTACGGGTTTAACGACGGTTTAACGGCGAATTTCGGCTTGGTCGCTGGTGTCATCGCTGCGACATCGGATCTCTCCACAATTCTTGTGACCGGTATCGTTGGGACAGTCGCAGATGCGCTCTCTATGGGGGCTTCAGGATATCTTGCCGCAAAAAGTGAACAAGAGGTCTATGAACATGAGATTGAGGTCGAAAAAGAGGAGATCCGCCTCATGCCCGACCTTGAGGAGGATGAGCTCACACTCATTTATACGGCGCGCGGTGTGCCAAAGGATCAGGCTCGGGAACTTGCGCAGGAGGTGATGAGCGACCCGGAAAGAGCATTGGCGGAAAAAATCCAGACCGAACTTAAAATCGGGGAAGTCTATGCAACACCGCTTAAAGAGGGCTGGATTACAGGATTCGCGACCGCTATCGGTGCTTTCATTCCTGTCGCGCCGTTTCTCTTTACAGAAGGTATGCTTGCCATGTGGATCTCGTTTACATTGGCGATGGTGTCTCACTTTGCTGTTGGTGCGACACGGAGTTTCTTCACTGGGCGTGGGTTGGTACGAAGTGGTATCGACATGTTTGCTGTGGGGCTTGGTGTCGCGGGGGTTGGTTATCTCGTCGGTGAACTTTTAGAACGTTTTTTCTTTTAGGAATTTAAATTATGCAAAGAATATACATTTTATTATGCTTGATGATTTTACTCGCTGGAACGGGTTGCGATCCAAAGGAGCAACCGGATGCATCGGTCACTGGAAAATATCGCGTCGTCACAACGATTGGGATGATTACCGATGTCGTCAAGAACGTTGGAGGGGATCGCGTTGAAGTGGTAGGGTTGATGGGACCCGGTGTAGATCCGCACCTCTATAAGGCGAGTGCGGGTGATGTCCAGAAGCTTGATTCTGCAAGTCTTATTTTCTATAACGGATTGCATCTTGAATCGAAAATGGGCGATCTCCTTAATGTCGGAAAATACCGGGATAAAACCTTTGCTGTGACAGATGCCGCTGACCGAAGCTTGCTGTTAACACCACCGGAATTTGAGGGACAATATGATCCGCATTTGTGGTTTGATGTGACGCTTTGGATGCAAGCGGTGGGAAAGGTTCGCGATGTTCTCAGTGAATTTGATTCGGATAACACACTAATGTACTGGAGCAATGCCGAACGTTATCTCGCGAAACTCGCTGAGCTGCACGAATACGTGAAAGCACAAGTGGAACGCGTGCCGTCCGAGCAACGAGTACTCGTCACAGCACACGACGCTTTTAACTATTTCGGAAAGGCTTATGGATTTGAAGTCCGCGGGCTGCAAGGGATTAGCACCGCGACGGAGGCTGGTATCGCTGATGTGCAGGCGTTGGCGACCTTCATCGCAGAGCGACAGATACCCGCAATTTTTGTGGAGTCATCCGTCTCTACGAGGAGTTTGGAAGCAGTAAAAGCCGCTGTGAAGTCAAAAGGGTTTGAGGTGAAAATTGGTGGAGAACTTTTCTCTGATGCGATGGGAAGCGAAGGGACACCTGAAGGCACCTATATCGGGATGGTTCGCCACAATATTGATACAATCGTGAAGGCATTGGTAGGGAAATCGACAGCAACCTCATCTTCCACAACGGAATACTAAATTGCAAGCACTTGAAACGAAAGCCATTGAGGTGACTGATCTTACGGTTGCCTATCAGGAAAAACCTGTCTTATGGGACGTCGATCTTGACGTACCGCCCGGCGTGCTTTTGTCGATTGTCGGTCCGAATGGGGCAGGCAAAACGACGTTAATCAAGGCGATCTTGGGGTTAGTGCGCCCTGCCGCTGGCAACGTCTTAATTTATGACAAACCGTATGAGGCACAACGTCGGATTATCGGCTATGTTCCACAGCGAGGCACCGTGGACTGGGACTTTCCGACGAATGTTTTGGATGTTGTCATGATGGGACGCTACGGCGCGCTCGGATGGATAAGGCGACCGCGGAGGCAGGAGCGGGAACAGGCGATGAACGCATTAGAGAAGGTCGGCATGGAAGGCTATGCGACTCGGCAAATCAGTCAACTCTCCGGTGGTCAGCAACAACGTGTTTTTCTCGCACGGGCACTCGTTCAAGATTCTACAGTTTACTTGATGGATGAACCCTTTCAAGGCGTTGATGCTACTACTGAACGCGCAATTGTAGATCTCCTGCAAGAACTCCGGGCGAATGGCAAAACGGTCGTCGTGGTGCATCACGACCTGCAGACTGTAACCGACTATTTTGATTGGGTGATGTTGTTGAACATTCGCCGGATTGCGAGCGGCCCCGTTGAGGAAACGTTCACACCCGAAAATTTACGTGAGACTTACGGCGGACGTATCGCGTTCGTGAAATAGTTATCAGTTAAAGAGGTTTTCTGTAACAATTTACCACTCCTTAGAATGCTCCAAGCGGGGAGAATTGTTACCAACATCTCCTAACTGGAAACTAAGAGCTGATAACCGACACCCCTTAAAATGGAAGTTTTGAATATCCTAAATCACTTTGATTATACGCTCATGGTTGTTACCATCGGTGCAGCACTGCTCGGTGCGGTAAGTGGTTCGCTCGGCACTTATGCCGTTTTGCGTCGGCAGAGTCTTCTCGGTGATGCTATTTCGCATGCTGCGCTCCCCGGTATCGCTATCGCGTTCCTGCTTACAGGAAGCAAAGCACCTCTAATTCTGGTACTCGGTGCAGCGATTGCGGGGTGGTTGGGGACACTCCTCATTACGAGTGTTGTGAGGTTGACGCGTATCAAATACGATAGCGCGCTCGGCATCGTGCTCTCCACTTTTTTCGGATTCGGTTTGGTACTGCACACACTGATTCAGCGGACCGGTAATGCGAATCAGGCGGGGTTGGATACGTTTCTTTTCGGGCAAGCTGCTACAATTCTGGCTCGAGATATTTTGACGATAGGTGTCCTCGGTGGTGTTGCAATCGTCATCACGTTTATTTTTGGGAAAGAGTTAAAGTTGCTTGTTTTCGATGATGGTTTCGCCGCGTCGCTTGGGTTCCCGATCCGTGCGCTGGACATTCTGTTGACCAGTCTCCTTGTTATCGCAATCGTTCTCGGTTTGCAAGCCGTTGGTGCTGTATTGATGAGTGCGATGTTGGTCGCGCCAGCAGTCGCGGCACGGCAGTGGACGAATAAACTCAGTGTAATGATGTTCCTCGCTGCGTGCTTTGGTGCACTCGCTGGTGTGAGCGGGACTATCATTAGCAGTACTGCTTCACGCATCCCGACCGGTCCGACGATTGTGCTCTGTGCGACGGTTGTAGTAGGATTCTCGATCGCTTTTGCCTCGAATCGCGGGTTATTGTGGAATAGGCTACGGCAGCAACGGAATAGACGTAACCTGAAGATGACAGAGCAGCCACAGCAAGGGAACGATTAAAGACAATGTTCCAAAGTCAGTTTGAAATCCAACTTATTGCGATTGTCACAGCGGTGGCGTGCGCGCTCCCCGGCGTATTCTTAGTACTACGACGGATGACCCTAATGAGCGACGCGATTAGCCACGCCATTCTTCCGGGCATCGTGCTCGCCTTTTTTGTCACGGAGAGCCTATCATCGCCACTCCTGATTCTTGCTGCTGCAGGGACTGGTGTACTTACCGTTGTTTTCGTTGAATTGCTGCAACGGACGAAACTCGTGAAGGAAGATGCCGCAATCGGTTTGACGTTCCCTGCCCTTTTCAGCATCGGTGTGATTCTGATTTCTCGGTTTGCTGGGAACGTGCACCTCGACATGGATGCAGTCCTCCTCGGTGAACTTGCTTATGCACCGCTCAACCGACTGGAGGCTTTCGGGTACGACTGGGGTCCCGCATCTCTGTATGTGATGGGTACAATTCTTTTGTTAAACTTGGTTTTTATCCTGTTGTTCTACAAAGAATTGAAGTTAGCAACCTTTGACGCAAGTTTAGCTGCCACATTAGGGTTCGCACCTACTATTATCCACTACGGATTGATGTCGTTGGTATCCGTAACGACAGTCGGTGCGTTTGACGCGGTCGGTTCTATATTGGTCGTTGCGCTCATCGCTGGACCGCCCGCGACGGCTTATCTCATGACAGACAAACTTTCGCGGATGCTTATCCTGAGTGCGGTTGTTGGGAGTGTCAATGCCGTGAGTGGATATTGGCTCGCGTTCCTTTTTGATGTGTCTATTGCTGGATCGATTGCGACGGTGACGCTCCTTGTGTTCGGACTGGTTTTCATGGTTGTTCCGAACCGTGGACTTATTGCTATTGCGCGTAGACGTTCTCGCCAAAAATGGGAGTTTGCGCAGGCGATGCTGGTCATCCATCTCTTTAATCACGAAGGGCTTCCGGAAGCAGAAGCGGAATCAGAGATCGCACACCTCCATGAGCATCTCCGTTGGGATCCGGCGTTCGCAACTCAGGTTGTGAAGTATGCATTGAGTAACCGCTGTGTTTTAAAGAAAGAGACGCAGCTAACCTTAACACAGCAGGGACGTACGCTCGCGCAGCAGGCACTTGTGCAATAATTAATCTGATATTTCTCAAAACCTTCAGATGTCAATATATATCGGTGATCTCTAAATATGTGCTTATGAGAATGCGGACTGAAAAGTATCTGTCTTCTGAGGGAACATCCTTATTTTCACCGCACAAGGGTGTTAGATTGCAAATTAGAAGGGGAATCTAACAGAACGAATATCAAAAATCTTCATAGTGAATCCGTATTTTCATGTACGCATAGGTGCTTTATGTCGGTAGTTAATGGGTGTGGAAGTCAATGAATATTTTGATATCCCTCAGATTATCTTTACTTTCTCTATTGGACTCATCTATGAATTTTGATAGAAGTACGATATTGACAGGGAAGTTGTGTGAAGCGTCAAAGTTTGGTATTCCATGCAATTTGAAAAACCATATACCTTGCATCGAAAGGAACTTCTATACTACTCGTCATATTTAGCATTTCTCCAATATTAATTTCAACGCCGAATTCACCAATAGTAAAAGTTTCTGTACCTTGCAGGTTACGCGATTCGTCAAATGGAAAGTGGTATCTCCGTACGTGTTGAAAGAAAAAACCAACAAAGGGTCGAACGTCAGGAAATCTCCTATAGAAAATTCCTACTCCAACACGAGGTATATACGCTTCCTTGCGGACAGTAAAACCGGATCCATAATCAGAATCATAATACTGCTGTCCAAACATACCGGTTATTGCCCCTTTTCCGAAAAAACCGAAATTGTTTTCTGGTGGTGAAATTTTATATAGTACCGTGCCTTGAGAAAAAAATACTCGCTCTGGAATATAAAGTCTATGTGTTACCTCGGAATTCAAACCTACGGACACAGAAAATGTGAAATTATCGTGACTTGAGTAGTAAAAGATACCCTTGATGTTTTGTCCACTGTTGTGGATATCTAGGGAAACAACGGAAGGGTCATAGTGGTAGTCATCGGAAATGTAAAAGCGTTGGTATCCGAAACCGAAAGCCTTTCCATTAAGTGGTAACTGGAGAATACTTGTTTGGGAATAAGCAGGCTTAGCGAGATAGATAGTAATGAAAGCCAAATAGGCAAAAGTTGTGATTCTCTTCATATTAAGTGTAATCATATCACAGGTACTCTGTAAAATCAACGAAAAATTAGGGTTGCAACAATCAGGAATAGTGAATCACAACAACAGAAAGGATACAAGACTATGGATATATAGGTCAAAGGCGTTCAGTTCTCCCTTAGGAGGGATTTCCAAATCCCGATATATAGTAGTGGGAACGATCTCCAAATCGTTATTTACTGAATAAAGACGAAAAAAGACGAAAATTGAATAATTCTGTTTGATGTCCAACAGTCCTTGACAAATGAGTTTCTTTGGGATAAAGTAAAGAGACTATTTGTTATTGCACCAAAGTAGGAAACAACAGTGCAGCATGACACTGAATATAAAGGATCCCTTTTGAACTACGACGAAAGGATAAGGAGTATGGGATTACAACAATTGATTTATAAAGAGACTCTGAGATGGATGAAGGAAGAGTGTCTTTCTATTCAAAAGTGTAATGGTGACTTATACGTTCCGTTATGTGAATTATCCAGTTGGATAGATGATTCAGGGAAAAAAGATGTTACGCTTAAAGGTTTCATGGAAAATTGTCCTGAATATGGTATTCAATCGGAATGTTCTCAATGGATGATCCGCATCAAGTACCTACCATATCTAATAAGTCGTTTTGGTATTGGTAGAATTAGCAATCCTGCGGAACGAGACAAAATCCGTGGACTCTTAGAAAGGTTTGGATTTCAGATTCCTAACCATCCTTCGCATCAAGTATACTTTGTAAGATTTTGCAGTGAGGCGGATAGGAAAGAATATTGCAAAATCGGAATTACTTCCACGGCAATGAAGACGCGCCTAATTTCGCTCCGTCAACAAATTGGTAAACTTGCGGTTGATCGTGAGCTTGAAGTGTTAGGTGTCATTGAAGATAATGATGCAGCTGCCTTGGAATCCAAAATCAAAGAGAAATTTGCTTCGTTACGTGTCAATAATTTTGAGAATGGGTCTACGGTCGGGAAAAAGGAAATTTATCAGATGACCTCTGAATTGCATGAGTACATCAAATGCAAGTCTACAGATGCAGAACAAGAAATTTAATGATGCTGGAAAGACAAACAACCATAAATATGTTGAGGTAGTTGATTGGCTCTTTTTTCAATAATAATACCCCTGAAATATTTTTGGTAACATAGGGGCGGTGGGCACAGCGTTTTCTACAAGAAGCAGGAGTAATACCATGAATACAATGACATATAAAGAATATACTGCTCAGATCGTCTATAGTGAAGAGGACGGTTGTTTCATCGGAGATATTGTGGGTATTCGTGATATCGTCTGTTTTCACGGCGATTCTCTGGAAGAGATCCGCATCGCTTTTGAAGAATCCGTTGATGATTATCTCTTAACGTGTCAAGAATTCAACCGTTCGCCACAGAAGCCTGTTTCCTCGGAAGAAGCGGCGGATTGACAGGGCAATTGAGATATTCTTCCGGCACAATGGGACATGAAAATAAACAACAAAGCCATGAAACAAATCAACTGGAAATGGTTTTTAGGCTGTATTCTCCTTCTCAATTTTGTGTGGATAGCAGGAGCCGATGAAGCTGCACTCAAGAACCTGGATGGCTCGTGGAAGTGGACCAATCGACTCGTCCATGAGACCAGTCCTTATCTGCTGCTCCATGCACACAATCCCGTAGACTGGTATCCGTGGAATGATGAGGCGTTAGCACTGGCAAAGAAAGAAAACAAATTGATTTTTCTCTCTGTTGGGTATTCTACATGTTATTGGTGCCACGTCATGGAGCGGAAGGTCTTCTCAAACCCAGAAATCGCTGAGATGATGAACGAGAACTTTATTAATATCAAAATTGATAGAGAAGAACGCCCCGACCTTGATGAGATCTATATGACAGCGACGCAGCTGCTGATTCAACGTGGTGGATGGCCCAACTCCGTCTTCCTCACCCCTGATTTGAAGCCTTTTTATGCTGGCACCTATTTCCCACCTACTGATATGCCGGGCAGACCGGGGTTTCCAACGATCCTCGATGCAGTACACGAGGCATGGGTAACACGAGAGGCAGAGGTCATTGAATCCGCAAACCAGATCTCAAAAACAATTGAAATGGCAATAAGTCGAGGGTTCACCGCCCTGAACGCCAGAACTCTTGACAGATCGCTTACGACTGCTGCGTTAGACTACCTCCAAACCAGTTATAGCCGTGACTACGGTGGATTCGGTCGGGCCCCGAAATTTCCAAGTCCTGCCAATCTCGAATTCCTGCTGAGTGAGTATGAACGAAATTCGGGGTTACAAGCCCCTCCTACAAAAAAAGATGAAGCGTTGTTGAAAATGATAACACATACGCTGGATATGATGGCTTACGGCGGGATGTATGATCAGGTGGGCGGTGGGTTCCACCGGTATTCTGTTGATGAGAAATGGCTTATCCCTCATTTTGAAAAGATGCTTTATGACAACGCACAACTGGCGAAGGTGTATCTCCACGCGTATCAATTGACACGAGAATCACGCTACGAGCGCATTGCTGAAGAGATTTTCGGTTTCATTTTCCGAGAGATGACGGCACCCGAGGGTGGATTCTACGCCGCTTTGGACGCTGAAACGGATGCTGAAGAAGGGAAGTATTACGTCTGGACTGCCGATGAAATTAGGCAGATTCTCGGCAGAAAGGACGCGAATCGTTTCAACGATGTTTACGGCGTGGATAAGGGACCCAATTTTGAGGGTAAAAGCGTTCTTTACGTTCCTAAAGCGTCAGCAGTGGAAGATTCTGTGAAAGACTTATCAACGGCACGGGAAAGGCTCTTAAAGGCACGTGCTGAACGTGAGTATCCTTTGCTGGATACAAAAGTCATTGTCAACTGGAACGGTTTGATGATAGACGCGCTTGCCTACGGCTACCATGTTCTCGGTGAGGAGCGGTATCTTACTGCAGCGTCGAAAGCTGCACAGTTTGTGCTTGACACCTTGCAGAAACCCAATGGCGAATTGTGGCATACCTATACTGCTGGTGTTGTGAAGCAGGATGCTTACCTTGACGACTACGCCTTTTTTGTGCGTGGTTTGCTTGGCTTGTATGATGCCACAGGCGAGGAAAAGTGGCTGGATTCAGCAAGAACGCTTACCGGTACGATGATTCAACTTTTTTGGGACGATAAAAACGGCGGATTCTATTACACGAAGGCGGATGCGAAACACCTTATTGTGCGGACTAAAAAGCCTTATGATTCCGCGATTCCGTCTGGCAATGCTGTTGCAGTCAAGAATCTTTTAGCGTTTGGAGGAGATTATCGGGATTACGTAGAAAAGACGTTGCGTATTTTTTCTGATTCTATGGCACAAAGCCCCTCATCTTTCATGCATCTGCACTTCGCACTGAACCACTACTTGATGGTCACAGAGAAAGGGGTTGACGCTGCAACGCCGTCACTCGTGACTGCCTCCACTACAATTAAAGCCGAAAGCGACGAAATATTTGAAGTGGAACTGCAACTCGAAATTGCTGCCGGTTGGCACATTAACGCAAACCCAGCGGGGCAAGATAATCTGATTCCGACAACCCTTGAAGTAGATAAGGATACGCCGGTCGAGATTGTTGATATAGCGTATCCAAAAGGCAAGTCTATGCGTTTTGAATTTAGTGACGAATCCTTGAATGTTTATGAAGACAGCCTTATAATTCCAATAAAACTAAAGCAGAAATCAAATTGGAAGAAAAACGCTCAAATCACACTGAAACTCACTTACCAACTCTGTAATGAAGCAGAGTGTTTATTACCACAGACGTTGGACGTTCCGCTAAAGTTATTCCAGTAGTTGACTGTAAACATTTTTATAGGATATAATAATACAAGAGAATTAAAGGCAAGGAGACACAGATGAAACAACTTCAGACTTTCAAATTCCAGAATCCTGACTATGGAGACATCTATACCGCCCAACTGCAAAGAAACGGCAACGGGTGGATCGGCTGGATACGGGAGTATCCTACCGTGAAATGTGAAGAACGCACGAAAACAGCATTGCTGCAAACACTCGAAGATAAACTCTATAAAACCTTAGAAGCTGACTGGGAAGCATGGGATAGGCAGCTAGAAGAAGACGTGAAAGCAGGAAAGCTGGATCAGCTTGCTGAAGAAGCCCTTGAAGATCTACGTGCAGGTAGGTGCACCGATTTATAAAACACGCCGAGATTTTTGGACATATTATCAAAGGCTTCCAACTGAAATTCAACAACTCGCTGATGAGAAATTTGAGCTGTTGAAGCGGGATCCGACGCACCCATCCCTGAATTTCAAAAAGGTCGGTAGATATTGGTCTGCACGGATCAGCCAGCAGTATCGCGCCTTAGCACTCGAAGATGAAGGTATCTTCGTTTGGGTATGGATCGGAAAACACGACGAATATATGAGGCGTGTTCATTGATCAATTAGAATTACCGTAATCTTGATTCACTTTAGGAGGAACCTTAATTGAAAACTGTTATATCAATCTACATCACTCTATTTTTCTTATCAATAGCGTGCTCTCTTGCATTTGCCAATGTTATTCCAGACCCCGTGCTCTATCTCGATGCCGCTGACAATCCTGCCGACCCCAAGGCATGGAAGAACCTCGGTACTGAAGGCGGTGAATTGCTCGCTGCAGACAAACCAATGGTACTCGAAGAGGGCGAAATTAAGATTCCTGCCCTCGGGATTGTTCAACCGAATGCGAAGTATTACACAGCCAAGGAATCCCATTCAACCTTTGGCGGTCCGCCACAGAAAAATACGCCTCTGTTTTTTGAGGACTGGACGTTGGAATTTCTTTGTAGACGCAACGGCGATTTCTTCGTTGAAGAGCATCACTTCGCCGGTTTCCAGAACAGTCCAAGAGAAGGCAAGCAAGGAATTCGGCTTTGGATCGTGGGTGGTCAGAATTTGGACATCTCCGTCCATGCCGGTGGTGGTAAGCAGGGCGTTCAACCGCTTAACCTCAAACTTGAGGAAGGGGTCTGGACCTGGATAGCGGTTGTCGGCACGAGTGGCAAGTCTATTGTGGCGTATCAAGACGGTAAAGAGGTCAGCAAACAAGCCGGTTTTGAGTTCGACAAGAAGTTACCGATAAATGACATCTCAATTGGTGCTAATTCTTTCGATGAACGCCGTCGGACGTTTAATGGCTCATTCGCGATCGTCCGTGCTTATGACAAAGCTTTGACCGAAGCAGAGATTAACCAAAACATCTCTGGCACATTTGCTGTCGATCCGGCAGGTAAACTCTCAACGACTTGGGCAAGAGTCAAGCACGGCTATAGATAGTGAATACACCTTGAACGCTATACGCCTCAAGTGAACCTTTCCAGTCGGTGCGGTTGTGAAACCGGACCTACCAATTTTGGATTAAAGTCCTAATTATTGTTTTTTGAGATCTGCCCAAGTGCCAACGACGGTCTTTTTGACGAGAGACGGGGCAGCAGGCACAGGAACGGGAACCGTCCACTCACTTCTGATGTAGGTCGCCGCATCCCAGTCGAGACTCTCAAGCAGCACGTTCCGTAAAACTCTTGGATCCTCCATCTCCTTGAGTGCTTGGAAAATACCACCTTGCTTGTAGCAGGCGATGCCAAAGTCTATCTTGCGACCTGTGTCATCATAGAGCCGATAATCAAAGCCTGGAACGGTTGCTCCCGTGAAGCCCATTCCTATCATCGGGAAGGGTGTCTCTTC